>JABHGC010000033.1 GCA_018672285.1 Methylococcales bacterium | reverse complement strand
CATGCACTTATCATACGAATTCAGGTCAGAGTAATTTGGCTCATAAAAATTTAAGTTCGTGAGCACTCGCTTGCTAGGGTAGGTATTTAATGTGGGCACAATAAAATAGCGCCACATAGCTCGAATATGTTGCTCTAAATCTTCCGATGACTGTTGAAAATCAAACCATTGCGTTACTTGGTCTAAGTGAATCTCGGCAATGGTGATTTCACTATGATGTGCTTCTGGCTTAGGCAAAGCGGCTTTTAATACACTAAGGTCGTATGCCATGAGAAACTGTTTGCGATAATTCTGATAAAATACGGCGCCATGAGCTGACATATCTTGGTCATGACAACAAATGAAGCATGTCTGTTGTCGGACTTTAATTGGGACAATGATGTGGATAATCGTTTTAGCCGTCATTATTTTTTAGGCATAAAACCTTGCAGTAGTGGTAAAAACTGTTTTTTAAATACCAGTAAAGCGTTGTCATCATAAGGGTTGGGTGCGAGACTTCCCCATACAACATTGGGCCAAAGAGGGTCTGTTTGGTATCGCGCAACGTGATGAATATGCAGTTGCGAAACAACGTTGCCAATGGCCGCAATGTTCATTTTGTCAGCGTGAAAAGAGTATTTTAACACTCTAGCAACATGCAAAGATTCAGTTGAGAACTGTTGGTACATCTCGTCACTGAGTTCGTACAACTCTTGTAAACCTTCTACTTTAGGAACAAGAATGATCCAAGGTAGGGTCTGGTTGTTCAGTAAACGGCATTCACATAAAGGAAAATCCCCTAAGTGAATGGTATCTGCATCTAAGGTTGGGTCTATTTCAAAAGCCATAATTACATTGCGTTAAACATGGGGAAATTGGGTACAGCAGCCGGAGTTGGTTTTTTCTCGGCAATAACCAACATGACATCCTCACCCTCTGGCATGTCAGCAGGGCGTTCTTCTGGGGTGCCAAAAGCCATTTCAATACAGCTTGTATCGGATAAATCCGATATGGTCGCGCGACCCCATGACCAGCACTCAGGGGTAAGTTGGTCTTGCATCATGGCCATTTTTTCTTGCATGAGATTTTTGACCGCAGTAATAAAACCGTCGGTTAATTGAATGTCTATGTCATCAAAAACTGTTTTCATGTGTGATGTGCTCCTTGCGAGATTATTATTATTTTCTACTTAACTCTACGGTTAACGCTTGTATTTATAACGATTTTTTATCTTATCCGCAAATGGGGTTTTCCCGAACAGAGTGAGGCTTTGTGTTGTAGTGGGGGTGGCGTATGATGGGCATTATTTTTATGCTTGAGGTAAACCGAATGCGCTTACTTGGATATTGTATCATCACGATACTCACGTTATGGCAAAGCACTGCAGTGGCAAGCGATGCTAAAAAATTGAACGTTGCAGTGATGCAGTTTGAAGTGAAGGGCGACCTTGGCATTCAAGATGGCGGTGCCATCATTAGTGAGTGGATGGTGAGTGGTTTATCTAAAACGGGTAAATATACACTGTACGAGCGAGTACTGTTGGCTAAAGTGGTGGAGGAGCAAGAGTTACAAAACTCACATTTAGTGGACGAAAAGAAAATGGCGGCAGAGATAGGTCGCTTATATGGTGTGGATGCCATTGTCAGTGGCACAGTGCTTAAGTGGGGTAAAACGGTCTCTATTGTGGCGAGAATGATTAATACCAATACGGGCATCATTTTGAATACCGCAGAAATCAAAACCCAAGATGTGGATAATATCCCCGTGGAAATTGATGCCTTAGCCAGACAATTGGCAGGGCAAGTCAAGAAAGGTGTTGTTCAAGAAGGTCAGCCTCAAGGCCCTTCCAAGGCGACACTCTCATTAACGGTGCAAACAACCCCTGCTAATGCCAAAGTTCGGGTGCTTAACATCAAGCCTAAATACTATGATGGCATTGAGCTTGCGCCAGGCAGTTACCATGTGGAAGTCTCAAAGGGCGGTTATCAAACACAGCGTGTATGGGTTGAGCTAAAACAAGACAAGCACGTTGAGCCTATTGTGTTGGCGAAGGGGCAATCGATGCAGGCGCCCTCTACAGGCGCTAATTTGGCTGGCGTGTATCAGCTTACCGTGTATCAAGAAGATGGCGTGACGATGTCTGTGAGTGCACAGATGGAGTTGCAATTAAAGCGGCGTAATGAATATCAATTTCACTCAATTTTTCAGGTCTATAATGCGATGGGACAGTTGGTGAATATCAATTACTACGGGTTAATATGGCAGAAAAATGGACGTTGGATGATCCGCATCAGTGATACAGATCAACCTGATTGGGTCGACTACGGTGATGCCGAAATGGCGTTAGAAAGTGAAGCGGCCTTGCTCGGGATGAGTTACACCTATGGTGGAAGTCATGTGGCGATGATCTGGGCAAGGTAGGCCTGGAGGGTGGTTTTTCGTTCGCTTGAAGGAAACGGTGCACTTTGTGATTAAAGTGCTTGAGCATGCTTAATTTTATCAATTTTAGCCTGAATCATTTGTGCCTCTTGTGGGCTTTTAGCCATGCCTAATAGCCAGTTTAAATCGGCAAGCACTAACTCGGATTGATCATTCTTATTTCTGGCCATTACCAATACATCCGTGAGCCATGCAGGGCTATCAATGGTGGTGTTTTTGGCGAGCTTGACCCACTCAATGATTTTGTCGTAGCGGTAGGGGTGCCTGTAGCCTAATTCGTTGCTGATTTTAAGAATATAAGGATAGCTGTATTGTGGGTGAAATCGGATGGCTATGTCACATAGTGCGTGTGCTGCATCAACATCTTTTCGGATTGAGGCTAAATACGTCGCGCTGTAACGTAAGTTGAGTTCAAACAATGGGTCTAGGGTTTGGATGAGTTTGGCCCCATCAAATAGATCGGATGACTGTTTATCTCTATTTTTTGGTTGATCCTGAGGGTCAATATTCACCGAGCGTAGCCAGTAACTGTCGGCCGCGAGAGTATGAAATGGGCCGAGTAGCATACGCAAGAATATTGGGTTTTCTATAAAATACGGGGCAGGGCGTTGTGGGGTTGGTTTTGGTGCAATAATAGCGATGGCTAAAAAAAACAGTCCAAAACAAAAAAATAAGCTGACTTTTTGCATTATTCAGCCATTGGGTTAAGTGCTTTACGCTGGTAAATTAAGGTGGCGGCCCAAAGAAGTAGGCTGCTATATAGCAAGCTGTAAATTGAGGGGAAAGCAATTTGTTGCCATGATAAGCCAATCTCGTTAGCGACTAATTCTGTCTTGTCAAAAAAACTAAAGTTTGGCCACAGGTAATATAAGCCTCGAATCAGCTCTGTTGAAGTCGCCGTCAATTTTTTCTCGGCAAAAAGCAATAGCTCATCTAAGCCGTTACCAATAAACCATATAATCACACTGTAGATGATCGCATTGACGGGGGAGACAAGTGTTGTCAGGAAGTATAACGTTGCCATTGAAAGCAGTGCAGATAATGACAGTAAGTAAAGCTGTTGCAGCAGCCCAATATTGACACTACCTGAGATTATGAGCATTAACAGGCTGTCAATTATGGCGAAAAAGGCAAGCAGTAAAAGCATTAACCATACGACGCCTAAAAACCGGCCTATAAAGTAATGTGATCGTTTAATGGTGGTGGTAAGAGGGAGTACAAATAACCCTAATGATTGCTCTTTGCGTACCATTTCAAACAAATACAGCCAACCTGCAATGTGAAGTAAAAACGTTTGCATACCTAATAAAAGGTTTTCAAATAAACGAAAACGAACACCAATATCGACGGTAGACATTAAGAGGCCAAAACCGATAAATATGGCTGTAAGGGTCAGAAAAAAAGCCGTCAAGCGCTGGCGTAGCAGTGCTTTGAACGTACTTTCAGCGATGCAATTAATGTCCGATAGCATGTGGCGGGTACTTAAAATATAAATCGTTTAAGGCTTCTATAGAACCTGGTTTATCCCCTTGGTATACCAAAGTGCCGGCTTGTAATAGCCATATCTCATCACCGAGCCGGTAAGCATCTTCTAGCGAGTGGGTTGATAACAGCAGTTGGCTATGTTGTTTCATGGTTTGTAGTAGGTCTAATATTGCTTGGTGACCAAATGGGTCTAATCCTGAAAGGGGTTCATCTAAGACTAGCACATCCGGTTTATGGTAACAGGCTTGAGCCAGCATCAAGCGCTGTCTCATGCCTTTTGAGTAGGTTTGAATACGGTGGGTTAAAACATCCGAGTCTAAGCCAACAGCGTTAACTGCATCTCCTGCTTGTTGTTTGGACAGCGGGGTATGATTTAACTTAGCTTGTAGTTTGAGTGTGTCCCAGCCGGTTAAATGTGGATCCAAGAATGGTAGCTCTGGGACGTAACCGATGGTTTTATCTGTGTAAGAAGGGAGGTGTTGCCAATGAGGGAGAAAGGGGTGGCCACGCTCATCTGGGTAAAATCCCAATAAATAGCGAATGAGTGTGGATTTGCCAGCCCCGTTATGCCCTAAAAGAATTAATGCGTGTTTGTCTGTCATTTACCAACGGCTTGGATGTCTTGCCTCACCATCAATGTTAGCATCATTATTGTCATTGACATAGACAACAGCGTCTACAAGGCGATTGTCTGCATTGAACTCATCACCAGGGTAGTATGCCCAACCTTCTGAGCCTGCAATTGCTCTGTCTGCATTCGCCGCAGGATAAGCATTGGTTTGGCTTCGGTCTCTTACAAAGCGAACTCGTGCTGTTTTTGCGGCACTTAAAATAGGTAGCTTAGCAGGTGGTAAAGCTTGGTTTGCGGTACCTGAGTTAACATCAGATTCAACAATTTCAAGGTTTCTTAGGCTAGCAGGGCGGTTTGCTGCAAGTTTGTTTGCCCTAAGCTCAACAAAGGTTGGCCAGTCTCTGTTAGTGCCAACACGGCCTGTATTAATGCTGGTGGCTAAAATCTTGGCGTGGGCAAGACCAACGCCTGAGCGGATAGCCCCTAATTGGCCTTTGGTCGCAGAAATTTTGGCATCATTTTGTACGTCCATAAATTTCGGTGCCGCAACAGCCGCTAAAATCCCCAATACAACAATGACGATGACAAGCTCGATCATTGTAAAACCTGATTGCTTCATACTCTACTCCCAGTCATTAATTCAAACGACAGATGTGTCTGCCAATAAGCTAAGTGTATGCAAAATAATGAATCTTGTCATTACTTTTTGTGATAATGAGTCATTTACTGTCGGTTTTGTGAACGCTATCACAGTCATTTGTTTATTTTACCGTTCCTGCCATGTTCCAAAGTGGCAAAAATACGCCAAGTGCGAGGGTTAATACCATAATGCCTATAAAGGTAATTAAGATGGGTTCAATTGCACTGCTTAATGATTCTAATTTGCGCTCTACTTCTTCCTCGTAATATTGTGCCACTTCAAGTAAAAGCTCATCGATTTGCCCTGTTTCTTCCCCTACAGCAAGCATTTGCATGACCAGTGGCGAGAATAACTCTGTTTCTTTGGCTGTTTTAGTCAGTGCTTGCCCATGCTCAACGCCTTGGCGCATCGCTTGAAGCTTTTCTCCGACATACACATTGTCGACGGCTTTTGCGACCATACTAATCCCTTTGGTTATCGGGACGCCTGCGCGTAATGACATGGCAAAGGAGCGAGAAAATCGGGCAAGGGTCGCAAGGCGAATCACTTGGCCAACGATCGGGAGTTTCAGTTTGTATTGGTCGGCTTTATAGCGACCTTTTTCGGTATTAAAATAGCGTTTTAACAAGAATATCCCCCCCACCATTCCGCCCAGCATGTAAGGCCAATACGCTAAGGTGAAATTGGATGTGGCCAATAAAATTTGGGTCGCCATAGGGAGTTCAGCGTTGGCTTTGGCAAACATGTCTGCGAATGTAGGGATGACAAAAATATTAATGACGATCATGGCAATAAAAATGGCGGAAAAAACCATCGTTGGGTAGCGCATCGCCGATTTAACACGCTCTTTAGTGAGCTTCTCTAATGTGAGGTAGCGGGTCATTTGCAGGAAGGCGTCTTCCATTTGTCCACTTTCTTCACCCACTCTAATGATACTGATATAGAGTGTTGGAAATAAATTTTCGTGGCGTGAGAGAGCGTAGGTTAGTTCTCTACCCGCGTTGAGTTGCTTGGTGATGTCTTTTAATATGTCTTTAAATATCTTATTTTCAGAGCTCTCTGATAACCCATTGATGGCTTTGATGATGGGGACGCCAGCGCGAGATAATGTCGCCATTTGCCTTGAGAAAATAATTAAATCAATGAGGGTGGGTTTGGGTTCAAAAATACCCGATAGGATTCCTAGCAGACTACGTTGCTCTATATACTCTTTGATTTCAAGGGGCGTAATTTCACCATTGACCAACTGTTCTGCCGCCATTGCAGCATTGCTGGTATCAAGTTGTCCTTTGACTTCTTCGCCTTTTTTATCCCTGCCTCGGTAAGTATATATGGGCATATTTTATACGTCGCTAATGTTCAATGGAGCCGGCCACACGAATCACTTCTTCTACCGTGGTGACGCCTTCTTGAACATAATCCATTGCGGCAACGGCTAAACGTTTGAAGTTGGCTTGGCGTTTTGCTGTATTCGAAAAATTCACCGTGTCACCACTACGCAGGGCATCTGCCAGTGGCTCATTAATTTCTAATAATTCATGGATACCAATTCGTCCAAGGTAACCGGTGTGCTGACATTTATTACAACCACGCCCTCTTTTAGGGGTAAAATTCATACTGGCTGGGGCTAGGATACTTTCAGCGGTATGAGCTTGTGCGGGGGTGAGCTTGTCGTCTTCAATGCAGTCTTGGCATATTTTTCGGATTAAACGTTGAGCTATAACAGCTTTCAAGGAAGCGGCAACTAAAAAGCCTTCTGCACCCATGTCTAAAAGGCGGTTTGCGGTTGAGATGGCATCGTTGGTGTGTAGGGTGGATAACACTAAGTGACCTGTCATTGCAGCCCTTAAACCAATCTCTGCGGTTTCCTGGTCACGCATTTCACCAATGAGAATAACGTCAGGATCTTGTCTAAGCGCAGTCCTTAATACAGTAGGGAACGTTAGCCCAATATCCGTATGGATTTGAACTTGGTTAATTCGGGGTAAGCGGTATTCAACAGGGTCTTCTGCGGTAATGATTTTCTTTTCTGCGTTGTTTAGCGCGCTTAAGGCCGAATATAATGTGGTGGTTTTACCTGATCCTGTCGGGCCGGTCACGAGTACTAAGCCATTAGGTAGATTAATTAAGCGTTTAAAGCGTTCAATGATTTCTTCTCGCATGCCAAGCATGTCAAGAGAAAGCGAGCCACCAGACTGGTCTAGTAAGCGCATAACCACCGATTCACCCGTGGTCATGGGGAGGGTGGACAAACGAATATCAATACTTTTATTTTTGACTCTAATGTTAAAGCGGCCATCTTGTGGCAGCCTTTTTTCTGAGATGTTCAGCCCCGCCATTAACTTCAGTTTGAGTGTGACAGACTGGGCAATTCGAACTTCTTTAACAATTTGTTCTTGTAGTACACCATCCACTCTCACCCTAATTCTAAGGACTTTATCATCAGGTTCTATGTGAATATCTGAGGCATTAATTTGTACTGCATCTTCAAACAAGCTTTGGATTAAACGGATGACAGGGGCATCAGAAATCTCAACATCATCTGCTAAGTGGTCAATATCGATGTCAGTATCTGAAAGGGTATCATCAAGCTCTTCAGCGATGTCACTAATTTGATCTGTTTTTCGGTAAGCGGTTTCAATGAGCTGTAATAGCGCTGTTTCATTGATAATGGCTTGTTTAATGGGTTGGTTCAGTAGGTTGGCAATTTCATCGTAGGCAAAAATGTCTGTTGGGTCAGCCATTCCGACCAAGAGCTCATCACCCCGTTTGGTCAGAGCGATGGCTCGGTAACGCCTTGCATGCGTTTCACTTAATAACGAGACAGTTTCTGGGTTGATCGAGAAGTGGGTGAGATCAATAAACGGCATGTGTAGCTGTTTTGCCAGCAGGGTATTAATTTCATTTTCGGTAACAAAATTTAAGTCAACAAGTGCTTGGCCGAGTTTTCGGCCGGTACTTTTTTGTTCGGCAAGCGCCGACATGAGCTGTTCATGAGTGATTTTACCGTTTTCAACCAGTAAATCTCCCAGGCGAATGCGTTTTGTAGGTTTCATACTAATAGCATAGTGGCTAGGAGCGAGAAATGTATTGTAAACGTTGCATTGTGTAGTTTTTTAACTGTGGTGTTAAACCAAGGTTAAGTGCTTTTTGGTAAGCATTTTCCGCTTTTTTATGTTGTTTGGTTGCTTCAAGTGAAATACCAATGCCAACCCACAATTTTGGCTGATTGGGTTGTGTTTTTAACGAGGATTGATATTGGTTGATTGCAGCCTGATGTTGCTCAGTCCGTTGGTAGCAAGCAGCCAATAGTGCTGACAATGCATCGTTGGGTTCTTTTTTGATGCTGTCTTGGAGTAAGGCTATGGCTTTAGAAGGGGTTTGTAGGCTTAAGTAATGTTGTGCTAAAGGCTGGATAAGCGATGCGTTATGAGGGTATTGAAGGCCTGCTTCTAGTACAGTAGTAACCTTTCTAGGGTAGCCTGTTTTTTGTAACAGTGAGGCCAATAAAACTCTCGATTTTAATTCTTTTGGGTCGCTTATTAAGGCATTTTGTAAATGTAAAATTGCCGTATTGGGTTGATGCAGTTTCATGGCATTCAGTGCAAGGTTGTACTTGCTTGGTGTTGTTGCTTTGGTTTTGATGTTAGTAGTGGTTGATGGGGTGTTGAGCGATATCACATTAGGCGCATGTTGAGTTGAAACCTGTTGATCCTTGTCGGGGGTGGTTGTGATTTTTTGAGTGGCTTGTTTAGGGGAAGAGACCGTTTTTTTCTCACCATTATTGTGACTTAACTGTTCGTTTTTATCTGCAGTTTTTTTCTGCTCAGACTCTAAGTAGTGAGGTGAAACGATGGTTGCAATGTACTCTTTATTAGCGGCTCTAAAAATATTCAGCGCGGGGTTTTTGCGTGTTTTTTCAAAAAATAATTGCTGTAAATCGCCTGACTCTGAAAATAAGAAGTGAATGGCCTGCCCTGGCTGTAGCTGCGTGAGCTGTTTTGCATGTGGCCCTGAGTGGGTCACATAATGAAGTTGTTTGGCGCTCAGCTCTAAATTAGCGAAGATTTTTGATAATGAGTCACCTGGTTTTACTGCGTAAATAATTCGCTCTGGAATGGTGGCTTGCGGGCTTGGCTCAGCTTCAGGTTGAGGTTGTGTGGCATTGACAATAGTCGGTTGACTCGTGATCTGTATCGGTTTGATGTTGGTTGCAATTAAGCTGGCCTCAATGGGCATGCCTGCACCGGTAGGAAAGGCTTCTAAGTTATGGTTGATGATATCCGCTAAAGACGGTAGTGCCGGTTCAACAACACTGTCAGCGTTAATATTGAAAAAGGCAATGCTCAAGGGGATTAAACCTAAGAAACCGCCCATAACAAAAATGCTTGATTTTTTAGCGATCAAAGAGGGAGGCGCTGAGTTGTAACCGGCAAGTGGGCTAATCTTTCTTTTCTCTAAATCTTTCATCATTTGGTTAATGATACTCATAGCGATAATCCTTTAAATATTTGCTGACAGCCAAAAAAGTGCAGATGCTGAAAATGCCGTGGATGCTAACCCCATTAGAAAAGGGTAAACATATTGCTGTCGTTGCCAAGCAGGGGTTGTTTTGATGTCTGAATCTTTTGCCGCAGAGCGAATGTGGCAAGGTTGTATCGTTTTAACGCCTGCGCCATACGCGAGCATCAAAGCTTTATGACATAAAATATTAACGAGTCTTGGTGTGCCGCGAGTGGCGCTGAACACGAGGTTTAAAGCACGGTGAGAAAATACCGGGTCGCCTTGATACCCTGAAATCTGTAGCCGGTGTTGTACGTAGCCTTCAACCCCTGTTTTATCCATGGGTTGTAGGTGATACGAAAATGTGATGCGTTGCTTTAACTGACGAATTGCTGGGTGGTTTAAGCGTATTTCTAGCTCTGGTTGACCAAATAAAACGATTTGTACAAGCTTGGTTTTTTCTGTTTCAAAGTTGGTTAATAAGCGCAAACTTTCCAAGCTGTCCTCCGGAATGGACTGGGCTTCATCAATGAGCAAAATAACCTGTTTCCCTGAATCATTCAGTTCGATTAATCGCTCTTTTATGGCCTTAATACGTTTGTGAGCAGGGGTAGACTCATCTATGTCAATGCCAAAGGCATCAGCAATGGCCATTTGTAGTGATTGGTGGCTTAAAAATGGGTTGGCTAAATGAGCGACAAAATAGTCGTCACCTAAACTGTTCATGAGTTGGTGGCAGAGCAATGTTTTTCCTGTGCCAACTTCTCCCGTGACCTTAATAAAACCTTCGCCCATGTTTATCGCAACTGTTAACACTTCTAAGGCTTCTTTATGGCCCCGGTATTGATAGTAAAACTGGGTATCGGGTGTTAGCCGAAAAGGGGTATCTTGCATTTGAAAATAATCTAAATACATCACGATGCCTTTCTATTGTTCACGGTGTAATAATTGTGGATCACCACCAAAACGTAATTGTCGATTTAGGGTGTTAAAGCCGTTCATTGACGTTTGTAGTGGTTTCGACCAATCTCGTGTATGGCTCATTACTTGAGGTCTAATGAGAATGACGAGCTCGCTCTTAATGGATTTTTGCTTTACTTGTTTGAATGCTTGACCAAGGTATGGAATATCACCTAATAGCGGGGTTGAAGCCTCATCTTCTGTGACGATTTTTTGCATTAAACCACCGAGTAAAATGACTTGCCCCGACTTTGCCTGTATTACGGTATCTGTTTCGCGCACATTATTTAACGCTAAAGGGAGGTTTAAGTCGTTGCCATTGCCAAGTGCAATGATCTTATTTTGTTCTTTTACATCGGTAATTGTCGGGTGGATATGCAGGGTAACAATGCCTTCTTGGCTAATTTGAGGGGTAATGTCTAACGCAATACCTGAGAAGAATTGGGTCAGCTCAACATCAGTTTCAGGCTGTAGAGGGTTACCATTATCATCGACTACAGCGGTGACGGTAATATCGGTCACAAAAAATTCATCAGCACCCACTTTAATAATGGCTTTCTGATTGTTGATGGTGGAAATTCTTGGGCTAGAGAGTGTTTGCACACTGCCTTGCTCTTTGAGTAAATCAACAACAGCCGTAAAATCACTTAAAGTGAGGGTGGTTCTAAATATGCCACCTAAATTCGCATCAAAAGAATTGACGCGTGTTTGCCCTGGGATATTCTGAAACTGTGCGGTGCCATCTGATTCTAATTGTGACAGACCCGTCCAATTAATACCGGATTGAAATCCATCATTTAAGATCACCTCTAGAATTTTTGCCTCAAGGATAACTTGGCGGTTAAGACTGTTTTGCATGCTTCTTAAGATGGCCTCTACATCTCTAAGCTCATTTGGCATAGCGCGCACAATGATGGTACCCGTATGAGGGGTAATGATTAAACTGCGCCCATCAGTGGTGCTGATAATGCCGCCGAGTGCTGCAGATAGCTCTGTCCAAAAATTGGCGTCAGTTTTAGTGGAAACTTGGTTGCCACCTGATGCTGTTTGACCTGCAGCATTGCCTGTTCTTGTTTGCGATGAACTCACTTGGGTTTGAGAGCTGCCTGTTCGGGCGATATTAAGGTAGTCAATATTATAAATGCGTGATTGCATGTTGCTGGGTAACACTTGGTAATGCCCGTTAGCAACTTGGTATTCATAGCCATATACTGATTGTAATGCTTGCATCACTTCATTGATGGTGACATTTTTTAAACTTAAAGTGATGTTCCCTGAGACTGCAGGGTGTACAACCATGTTGTGTGGTGTGTTCGCGACTAAGCTGATAAAAAAGGTTTGTGCCGGCACATTGTTGACATTAATGTCGAATCGTTTGTCTTGTGGTGCAGGGGGTCTTACTTGCTGTGTTTCGGGTAATAAAGCATTTTGAACTGCCATCGGTGGTGCTTCGTACGCTTTAGCAAATTGCTCGTTTTGTTCTATCGCTTGGTTTATTTGTTTTTTAATTTGGGTTGCCATTGGTTCATTTTTAGGCGCGCAAGAAACCAATAGTCCACAAATCGCAACGGTTAATAGGCGTTTCATGGTGTCACCTCCAAGGGGGCACTGAGTTTTTTAATGTCTTGACTCACGTTTAGGGTTAATTTTGTTTTTTTATGTGTGAGCACAACTTGGCCATCACGAATATTGTTGACTTTATACTGTCCTACCTTGGCGCCTACTGTGATTAATTTCCCGTTGATAATGGCCGCTTTATAACGCTCATGGATAATCGTTGAGCTGACGATAGGTTGAATCGTCGATTTAGTGGCTGTTTGACTTTGAAGGGGCGTCTCATTGCTTTTTTTGGTTTTTACCAACCCTGATTGAGGCATCATTGGATCGTTAATGGCATAGCTGTACATAGGAGCCATGCAGAGTAATAAGGTCATGGATAATGTGTTTTTCATGCTAAACCCCAATCCATTTTTGCTGCAAACTGAGCGTTTTTAGAGTGATGCTGATGCTGGAATTGGGGTATTTTTTCATGGTGATGCGAACATCATCCCAAAAAATTTGCCATTCTAACGCTTCAACATCAGTCACGAATTTTAATGTGTCGCTGTAGCTCCCTGTAAAATTGAGTACCAGGCGATGCTCGTAAATAGAGGGGATATTGTCGTTGCTAGGGCATTCAGCTGGGGGCTTGCAGGTGGCTCCCTCTAGTGCAATGTTCAGTTCATCGGGTGGGAGGTTATGCATTTGAGTCAGCATTAAGGCATTATTTTTTAGCAGAATATGCCTGAGTACTTGGGTCATTTCTTTGGGTTGGATTAAATTCAGTTCTGCACTCTTTAATTGTGTGTTGATCAGTTCGATTTCAGACCTGAGTTTGGCGATGATATCTTTTGATTGTTGGTCTGGGTCTTTTTTGGATTTCTCTTCAAAAATGAGTTGTTCAGCATCAAGTGCATCAATGTCTGTCTGTACGCTGCTGATACTTGCATTGAAGCTTTCGATGTCTGCGCGTATTTGGCTGAAAAAAAAGTAGTCAGCAACGATAATGGGCGCCAGTAAAGCAGCTATTAAAGCTAATGCGCGTTCTCGTAAGATACGCACATTAAATAAGTCTGCGATGTGGCTGGCTTGTTCGAGCAATTGATTCATTGTGCACCTGCCTTGCTATTGACGAGTGCTTGTAATAGTTGTGCATTTTCAGGCGCTGGGGGGGCTGCAGCTGCCACTTCTTTTTTCACAACAGGTTGGGTACTTAGCGTGAACAGGAGTTGTGATGGTATTTTTTTATTTTGTTTTAACTCTAAGCTAGAAAAAGACATACCAGTGAATGCATCCGCGTTAGCAAGGCCAGACAGGTAATCGGTTATATATTCTGCTGCGAGTGTTTCTCCCCGTAGTTGGAGCTGGTTCTGGCTCTGCAATATATGTATGTCGGTAAACCAAAGCCCTTGTACTTGATGTTCTGCGATGGCTTTTAAAAATTGTGATGGTGGCTTTACGGTACCAAATGACTGAGTTTCGAGTATTTTCAAAATACTCGATTTACCTGATTTTTCTTGGCGCAATTGGCTAATGCGAACATTCAATTTAGGGTCTTTTGCCTTTGGAACGTAGTTTTCTTTTAGCTCTTCTAGGGCAATACTTTTATCATCATATTCTGTCTGTATATCGATATCACTTATCTGTAAGTTGTTTGAAATACTAGACTGCTGGTAGCCATAAGCGGCGAGTGCGAGGCTTTCAATAACGAACACAGCGACAATGACATAGATATTAATGATTGGGGTGCCAGCCGTGTATGAAGCCGGTAGTAAATTAACGCTTTGTTTCATGTGGCATCCCCCTCAAAAGCGGAGAGTGCTGTGCCAATGGCGGGGATGCATTCAATTTGGGTTGGTTCGTCAATGTCAGTATGGCAGGTAAACTGGCTATTAAGGTCTATCGTCCAGGCATGGAGAGCCAACTGAGTACTAATGTACGAAGCAAATTCTGGGATTTTTCCTTCCAAAGGAGGCAGCGCTACCGATTGAATGGGAGGGTTTTTAAAATGACTTTCGTAGTAATCCAGCGAGCGTTGAATTTCGAGAACCAATTTATCCATGACGCGCTTTTTTTGGCGCTCAGGGTCCATTTCATTCATTGGGTCAATTTTAAATGAGTCTCGACCCACGCCGAGTCTTCGTGTCATATAAAGTTGATTGTTATGAATGATTTGCAAAACACCTTGGCCAAGAAATAGATGGATAATGGCCAGTCCTGAGCCAGAGTCTTGGTTGATGCTTAGAGCGAAATTTTTGATGGCTAGTTCTGTAATATCAATTTTGCTTAGGTTTAAACCTGAGGGTTTAATGAGAGCGATCTTCTCTTTTATAATTTGTTGGTTAACGGCAATGGCATTGATATAGGTACTGACTTCTTGTCTTGCGCCCGGCATATTTATATAGTCAATCGCGGCAAGTTGTGGGTCAAAGTCAATTTTGTCTCGTAGCTGCCAGCGTATCGCACTGACAAGCTCATCGTTCTCAACCTTAGGGGTTTCTAAGTGGATAATGTTGACGTATTGAGGTGAGAGGGCGGCAATGCAGTTTGCACCCTTGGCGTTACAGGAGTTGACGATTTGCTCTAGCGCTTCTTGCTGTTGATCCGGTTGCTCAAAATCAAGAAACTCGCAAGCGAGAATATCGAGTTTTTGGTCGGAATTTTTTCGTACTTGAGCATAACCAATACCGTTGGGTTTTAGGTATAATCCAACGAGATCTGTGCTCGATTGCTTATTGAGTAATCCAAAAAAATTCATACAACGACCGATTTATGCTTATTATTATGAGTCTGATGGGTATGTCTTAATGTAATATTAGTTGGTATTTGAAGTTTTACAATTAAACCCTTGTTGTGCAATATGTTACGTTCTAATACGCTAAAATAACGAAGGCGGAATATTATTAATAATGAGTCTTTAGGGCGGTCGATTAAACAATGGGGTGAGGCATTAGGCTTTCAGTCTGTTGGCATCAGTGGTGTTGTGCTGGATCAAGCTGAGGCACGTTTACAGCAATGGCTTGAAAAAGAGTATCACGGTGAAATGCAGTACATGGCCGCGCATGGGTTAAAGCGTTCACGGCCAGCGTTATTAGAACCTGGTACGTTATCGGTTATTAGCGTAAGAATGGATTACCTTGTCGAGCCTCATGAGTTGATGACGCAAAACCTTGAGCAGCCGAGTAAAGCGTATATTTCGCGATATGCTCTAGGGCGGGACTATCACAAGGTGATGCGCCAGCGGTTAAAAAAATTAGCACAAAAAATAGAATCTAATATTGGTGCACTCGGGTACCGTGTGTTTGTCGACAGTGCGCCGGTGTTGGAAAAACCGATTGCCGAGCAAGCGGGTCTAGGGTGGATTGGCAAACATACCAATTTAATCCAAAAGCAGGCGGGCTCATGGTTTTTTCTGGGAGAAATCTATACCGATATCGCGCTGCCAGCAGATAAGCCCTCGATACAAAGTCATTGTGGTCGTTGCCAAACGTGTATTGAGGTCTGTCCTACTGCGGCAATTGTTGCGCCTTATCTAGTGGATGCTCGGCGCTGTATCTCTTATTTGACCATTGAGCTTAAAGGGGCCATCCCGCTGGAGTTTCGTCCTCTAATTGGGAACCGAATATATGGGTGTGATGATTGTCAGTTATTTTGCCCGTGGAACCGTTTTGCTGATTTAAGTATGGAAAAGGATTTTAGTGTTAGGCATCAATTAAATGATGTTTCGCTGGAGGTGCTTTTTGCGTGGGATGAGGCGACTTTTTTGGCTAACACAGAAGGTTCACCCATTCGGCGCATTGGGCATGAGCGTTGGCTACGAAATATTGCTGTGGCGTTAGGTAATATGCCCGCTGACAGTTCAGTGGTTGCAGTGTTAGAATCACGGCTTGATCATTCTAGTGAAATAGTTAGGGAGCATGTTCACTGGGCGTTAAGCGAGCAAAGGAAAAAGAGTGCAGGACGATAACGATTACGACGACGATTATGATGATGATAGAGTTAGTAAGTCTCAAGTCAAAAGGGAGATGGAAGCACTGCGTGTGCTTGGTCAGCAGCTTACAGCCTTAACGCCATCTCAATTAGAGACCATTCCACTGCCTGAAAAAGTGGTCGTGCAGGTGGTTGAAGCTAAGCGAATGCGATCTCACTTGGCAACCAAAAGGCAAATGCAATACTTGGGTAAAGTATTGCGGGATGTTGAAATAGAACCTATAAAGAAGGCGCTCGAGATATTGTCAGAGACCCATAAAGCCGAGGTTGCGTTTTTTCATGGTTTAGAACAATTAAGAGATAAGCTGGTTCAAGAAGGTGACTCTGCAATACAGGACGTGTTAGACGAGTATCCAGCAGCTGACCGGCAAGCCTTGCGGCAAATGGTTCGTAATGCTAAAAAAACAGACCAAGTAAAATATAAACGCCAAATTTTTCGATATCTTTCTGAATTACATGAACAAAAGGAATCAAATTAATGTGTCATTGTGGATCTGAGCTTGAGTATGATCAATGTTGCGGGCTGTATCATAGTAAGCAACAAAAACCGCCCACTGCAGAGGCGTTAATGCGTTCACGTTATTCCGCTTTTGTGGTGAATGATGTGGACTACCTCGAGCAAACGTTGCACCCAAATGAACGTCATGATTTTGATCGTGAGGGTAGTGCCAAATGGGCGGAGATGTCTGAATGGCTTGGTCTTGAGGTTATTGCGACTGAGGCTGGCTTACAGTCAGATACTGTTGGTGTTGTCGAGTACATTGCACGTTTTTCTACAAATGATAAGCCACTAGCACACCATGAAATTGGCCAATTTGTACAAGAAGATGGTCAATGGTTTTATGTGGAAGGGCAGATGGTGGCGCAGCAGTCTGTTCGCCGAGAGGGTAAAAAGGTTGGTCGAAATGAGCCATGCCCTTGTGGCAGTGGCAAAAAATATAAAAAATGCTGTGGTTAATCATTGGCAGGTTAAGTGATGCAGTAAATGTCAAATCGAGTGGTTTTGCCTTCATTGGAAAAGCTCGGTTTGTCATCCGATAAATAGTCTGCGTACATTGGTAACTTCACAATCACCCTCTTTTTTGCTTGCTGTCTTGCGAGTGATAATAGTTGTTTAGAATCCGTATCATCCCCAACTAAGTCTCTGATAATTCTCATTTCTTTTTTGACTAAAGCGGACTTCTTTTTACGAGGGGGGTGCATGGGGTCTAAATAGATAATATCGGCATGGTGCTGATTGAGTAGCTCAATTGCACTGCCTTGAATGAGTTGAATGCGCTTGGCAATATCGCATGTGACGGTTTGAGTGAGTGCATGTTGCAATCCGCTATTAACCAGTGCAAACAAAATGGGGGACCGTTCAAAAGCGGTGACTTGAAACCCCTTGGCGGCGAGTAAAAAGCTATCCCGGCCAAGGCCAAGGGTGGTGTCGATGACCGTATTCGCTTTTTTTCCGGTCATTTTAATCAACGTTTCAGCGTTTAAAGCAGGCGGGAATAATCTGCGTAAGAAATTTGGATCTAAAAAATCGATGAGCAGTGGGCTCATTGAGGTTTGTGTTGAATGCAATGCCAGTCCTGTGGATGTAACTCGGAGTAAATACTGGTATTGTTCGCTCTCTTGAGCCATCGGAATGGTCAGTTGAAGTGAGAGAGCTTGAGTTTGAAGTTGTAGCTCAGGTTGTTCCGTGCTAACGCCAATTAATTGCATAAAAACGCTGTCGTTGAGGTAAGTAATACATGTCTTATGAAGTAATTAAACTGTTTAATGAGCTGCCAGGGTGTTGGGAACGTCATTGTCAGCGTAAATATAAGAACCCATTATTTGCTGATGCTAATAGCATCACGGTTGAGCTAGTTGGTCAAGCGCAAGCAAAAGACCTAGCAGAATTAGAATCTTTTGATAAAACCTTTCAAGACGTATTAGAAAAAGCAGTCGCGCTTCCCGCGCATGCACAAAGTGACGTTGTACTAGGGCTTAAAGAGCAAATTGACAAGCTTTATGAAAGCTCGGCAACATTATTGGGTGACCAAACTGACAAGCAAAAAGCACTGTTGAAACTCACTGAGGTTGTGATGAAGGTGATAAAAACGGGGGCCGATACAGATACTTTTGCTGTGGGGCAATTAGAGCAGGAAACAACCGCCCGTGAGTTGCATGTGAAAATGTTGAAGCATCACGTCATTGCTGACCTGCTTCGTGAGGAGTCGCCAATTCAACCTGAGGAGCTAGCAGCTGTTGTGTTGATCGAAACACCAGATGCGATTAAATCGTTAGTAACGTTGTTTGATGATGATCAGAAACAAGACTTAATGCGTCAGTGTGAGGTCGTGGTTGAAAAAATGAAAGCATCCGATGTAGAGGTCCCTTTTGTTGAAGACCGGATGGCTGATCTGCGTTTATTTTCAAAATAAACGGTCGATTTCCGACAAGCGGTCGTTTTTTAGGGATGAGCGTATAAAAAAATACGAAGCAGATAAAAAAAATTTCTATACCCATTTCTCTTGATAATATAAGTAAATAATAATATTCTATCTCTATCGAAGGAGTGGTGTCATGAGAATATTAGATTTATTATTAATTATTTCAGTTGTATCTGCAGGATTTGCTGGGCAGCAAGGTGATCCTGACAACGCAACTGCGTCTGTAGTGATACCGGCGATTGATGTGCAAGAGCAAATCGGGCGGCAAGAGGTTGCAGATAGCCGGCTAACCTCCCAAGAGGTGAATGAGCGAGAATTTGACCTAATGTCTGAAGCGCTAGCAGGTAATGTATGGTTGCCAGGTGGGAGTGAGCAAGTACAGCAAGAAAAACAACAGTTTCATCAAGAGTTAATAGAGTTAGGTGAGAAGGTTGATCAAGTACTGGTGTCCGATGAGGATAAAGCCCGATACCTTGAAATGAAGTTACGCTCTATTCAAAATAGAATTGAAATGATTGAGTACTACCATCGCCGAGTCGCAGAAGTTAAGTTGCAAACAGGTGTGGTGTTGATTCCTGATGAGGTTGTTCAGCAAGGGAATGCGGAAATAGTCAGCTTACAGGGTAGTGTTGAGCAGCTTCAGGATAAGCTTTGGAATTAGTGCCGCAACCGTTTGAGTTATCATCTAACGTGCTTTACGTATATCGTAAGGCGCGTTTTTTTTGTCCTGAAATGTAAAGCTTTGGGGCATAAAAAAAGGCAGATCATTGTCTGCCTTTTTTACGAATTGCTGTGAGCTGACGCTTTATGCGTGAGAACCAACTTCTTCGTGAGCCATTTTGTTGACTTGGTCAGCTAGTTTGCTGTACGCGTCAATGTGCTCTTTCATGAAGCCGTCGTCACCATAGTACTCTTCTATGTCGATGCCGCCTTTTACATGATCACCAAATTTGGCTTGCATTTCTTGCATTTGTTTAATCAATTCTGCTTTTGTGCTCATTTACTTGAATCTCCAGAAGTTTCTATAGACATATCGCAATAATCGTATACTGAAATAGCGATTTTGTCTAGAGCTATTTGGGATGGATCGGTAAGTGTGCTAGATTAGCGTCACTCAGAATAATAGGGATGCTTTCATGTTCGAAAATCTATCTGACCGCCTGTCGAAAGTCATTAAACAGGTTCGTGGTCAAGCTAAAATCACGGATGATAATGTCAAAGATACACTGCGAGAAGTGCGTTTAGCATTACTTGAGGCTGATGTTGCATTGCCCGTTGTTAAAGATTTTGTGGAACGCGTTCGGGTTCGTGCCATTGGTGCAGAAGTCACTGAAAGTTTATCGCCAGGCCAAGTTCTGATCAAAATAGTGAATGATGAGCTTGTCGCTGTTATGGGTGAGGCAAATGAATCACTCAAGCTTAACGCAACACCTCCAGCCGTTATTTTAGTTGCCGGTTTGCAGGGTGCAGGTAAAACGACCAGTGTTGGTAAAATGGCGCGCTTTCTAAAAGAGCGTGAGAAGAAAAAGGTCATGGTGGTGAGTTGTGACGTTTACCGTCCTGCAGCGATTGATCAGTTAGAAGTATTAGCAGGGGAGGTTGGGGCGGAGTTCTTCCCTTCGGACACGTCAAAAAAGCCCGTTAAAATAGCAAAAAGTGCCTTAGCTGCTGCTAAAAAAGCCTTTATAGATGTATTGATTGTGGATACAGCGGGTCGTTTACACGTTGATGAAGAAATGATGTCTGAAATTAAAGACATCAATAAAGCCATTAAACCCGTCGAGACCTTATTTGTTGTTGATAGCATGACAGGTCAAGATGCGGCAAACACTGCAAAAGCCTTTGGTGAAGCACTCCCTCTGACAGGTGTGATCCTAACCAAAACAGATGGTGATGCAAGAGGCGGTGCGGCGCTCTCTATTAGGCAAATCACCGGTAAGCCGATTAAGTTTTTAGGTGTGGGTGAAAAATCCGATGCACTCGAACCCTTCCACCCAGATAGAGTTGCCTCTCGTATCTTAGGTATGGGTGATGTG
Organism: Methylococcales bacterium; assembly: GCA_018672285.1. Lineage (GTDB taxonomy): Bacteria > Pseudomonadota > Gammaproteobacteria > JABHGC01 > JABHGC01 > JABHGC01. Next base: position 20,202 of record JABHGC010000033.1, on the reverse strand, counting down.
CTTTCTTTGATCGAAGATGTTGAGCGTAAGGTTGATCAGAAGAAAGCCGAAAAACTGGCGAAAAAATTACAAAAAGGTAAAAAATTCACATTAGATGACTTCCGTGAACAGCTCCTGCAAATGAGTAACATGGGTGGAATGTCTGCGCTGATGGACAAGCTTCCGGGGATGGGGAATATTCCTGATGCGGTTAAAAGTAAAGTGAACGACAAAGAGATGGCGAGATTGGTGGCCATAATTAACTCCATGACAGCGAAAGAAAAAGAGTTTCCTGCTGTGATCAAGGGGTCTCGTAAACGGCGCATTGCCAATGGGTCTGGCACAAAAGTTCAGGATGTAAATAAGCTTTTGAAGCAATTTGCCCAAACACAAAAAATGATGAAAAAATTCTCAAAGGGGGGCATGAAAAATTTAATGCGTGGCCTACCTGGTTTAGGTGGCGGTGGCGGCGGGATGCCACCATTTTAGTATGTGTCGGTGAACAATAAAGTTGCTAACAAAACAATAGAGTTGTTTACAAATACCATCTCTCAATACACTAGCGAAAAGCAGTCAGTTCATCACTTGCTCTGACCGGCTTCAAAAAACCAAAACGAGACGATCGCCTTGAACAGTTGTAAGGTAGCTTTTAACACATAGCGGTCATTGGTGGCCCCAGTGACAAAATATTATTTTCGTTGTTTATTTAATACATTTTAACCACCAATTTCGGGCAATAAAGCAGTCATTTAGTTGCATAGTAAAGAACGATAAGCACCATAACTTATCGTTCATCAGATATTAATGGGTATGATTAGAGGGCGTTTTCTAGAGATTTCTTCTGATTTTGCTTTTGAGCCTCTAACTCTTTTTGTTTTTGCAATTCCTGTTGAGCGATTTTGTCGTTATACGTTTCCATCACTCGATGATCATAAAGCTTGTATGTCACACCGGGTAATCCTTGTATATTTACCTTCACTATCAATGAATGTGGGATCTCACTTTTTTGCTCTGAGAAGAATAAAGTTCCACCTAAAGATTTACTGCATGATCCCCAGCAGTAAGTTATTTCAGAGCCAGATTTTTTGTATTTATCGTAGGTTCCGTATTTCTTTTCGAGCATATTTTTAAATTCATCGTGGCTGTATTGACTCTTCATCTTCAAATACCATTCTAATTTGTATATGATTTTATCGTTGTTAGCATATATCGTTGGTGACTTTGTGAACGCATTTGTTTCACTGTTTTTTAGTCTTGCAACGTAAGGGTCACGACCGCGTCTACTAAACGTTATACTTGGGTCGATGGCTTTGACCTCATCAATCGTTAACCCAGTTTTGATGCCCTCTAAATCCATTGCTGAGAGCAAACCTACATATTGCTTTTTGGGTTCAGCTTTTTTAGGGGTTGCTACAGGACATTGCTCATAGTTTATGCTCTGAGAGGCATTACATGACCACATGACTGGGCCTTGAGATTTATCCGGTATTAACGTTGCAATCGCTCCCTTGTAAGGTTTTGAATGAAAAGTAATTACAATGCTTCCATCGTTTACTTCGAATGTGCCACATCCAACCTTGTTGTATCCTTCCAGGTCAACTTCGGCCTCTGCCGCACTTTTAGGCTTCTTGCCATTGATAATCCAATACTCTGTTATGTTTGTTTTTAATCCACTAGCAAGAGCGAAACAATCTCTCACCTTAGCATCAGCATTTGGGTCTATTTTTTCTTCAGTTGAAGTTGAAGTTGAAGTAGATGTACTTGTGGTTGAAGTTGAAGTAGATGTGGTTGAAGTTGATGTATCCGAGTCAGAACAACCAATCATAGGTAAACATGCAATGGCTAAAACTAATGCCTGAGTTTTCATTTCTATCCGCCTAAATTATCTAGTTTATAATTCGTTAATTATATCATAAATACATTAACGCATTCTGAATACTGGATGAGCGGTATTAAAAGTGCGCTAAATCAGCCCAATCCTGACAAATGTTAATCGAACGTTATCTATAGTTAATTTGAACTACTGCTTTCAGTTAGAAAAATCTCATTGGTCTAAAAATCCGCTGAAAGAGCGCTAAGTTGCAGGAGCAACAGTTCAAATAGTGAAATGAAGTGCTTCGCGAAGGTCTGCTTTCATATAAAACTTGCCTGTTGCCAAGATAAATCAATTGGCAATGAGGGAAAACCGGCCGATGGTGCGTTACCCTGCGACTGGCTCCAATCAGCCTTTATACGACAAAGTAGTAAAGATAAATCAAAGTATTTTATTAGCAACTTTATTGTCGCATGTTTAGTTGTGTTATGACTCGGTTGGTCAAAAAGTTAACAATTTTATTTATTTTCTGGGAATAGCCCCTATAATAAAATCAATGGATTAGGAGACTATTTATTAACAACTTTATTGTCAACCAACAGTATGTTGATGAATAGGGGTGAGAATTCACTTCACTTTTACACGAATTCTTGTAGAATACCCCGTTCACGTAATCCGGCCTTGGCCGATTTAGTATAATGAGGTTTATATAATGGTAACCATTCGTCTTTCCAGAGGGGGAGCGAAAAAACGTCCCTTTTACCACCTAGTAGTGGCAGATTCTCGTTTTAAGCGGGATGGACGTTTTATCGAGCGACTAGGATTTTTTAATCCTGTAGCTCAAGGCGCCGAAGAAAAAGTAAGAATTGATACTGAACGAGTAGAGCATTGGGTTTCAAAAGGTGCTCAACCTTCAGATCGTGTTGCTAAATTGTTAAAAGATTACAGCGTACCAGCTGAAGCTTAAAGCTTAGTTGATGTTACCTGTCGGGAAGCAATGTAAGCGGCCTGATGATATGCTCAAAATGGGGTATATTTCAGGTGTTTTTGGTGTTCAAGGTTGGGTTAAGGTTTTTTCTTATACTAATCCAAGGGACAATATCCTCGCGTTTGAGCATTGGTATCTTATTCGTGAGTCTGAGTGTTATTTGCTCAACTCTGTGAAAGGCAGAAAACAAGGCAAGAGCTTGATCGTTGCTAACATTGAAGGTAGCGATGACAGAGACATCGCTCAGCAGCTTATTGATGCTGAGATATGGGTGCAAAAAGAGCAACTGCCTGCGCTGGAAAAAGATGAATACTATTGGTCTGATCTCATTGGTTTAGAGGTGCTGATTGGAGATGTGTCAATTGGCAAAGTATCTGCAATGTTAGAGACTGGTGCCAATGATGTGTTAGTGGTTAAAGGTGATAAGGAGCGGTTGATCCCTTTTTTGCAGCCTGACATTGTAAAAAATGTCGATCTAGCAAATAAACATATTGTCGTCGACTGGGATCCTGATTTTTAGGAAAAATTGTTGCGATTTGATGTTGTTACCTTATTCCCAAACATGTTTGATGACTTTCCTGAATGGGGAGTTACTGGACGTGCAGTTGAGTGTGATCAGGTACAGTTAAATACTTGGAATCCTCGTGATTTCTCGGCAGATAGATTTGGCCGGGTGGATGATCGGCCTTATGGCGGTGGTCCTGGGATGGTCATGCGATATCAGCCGTTAGCGGATGCCATTGATGCGGTCAAAGCGGAGAGTAGTAAAACCGCTAAAGTAATATATTTCTCCCCGCAAGGGAGGTGCTTGAACCAGTTGATGATTGAACAGCTGGCTCAAGAAGATCAGCTAATTTTATTAGCCGGTCGTTATGAAGGCGTTGATGAACGCCTCATTGAAGATTACGTCGATGAGGAGGTTTCCATTGGCGATTATGTCTTAAGTGGTGGCGAGTTTGCAGCGTTTGTAATGATTGATGCTGTAATAAGGTTATTGCCAGGGGTGCTAGGTAATGAGGAGTCGGCTCAACAAGATTCATTTTCGGATGGCTTGTTAGATTGCCCTCATTATACAAGACCTGAACATATCAATCAGAAGGCGGTGCCAGAGGTTTTACTCTCAGGTCATCATGACAATATTAAGCGTTGGCGATTTCAGCAAATGAAAAGCCGAACAAAAGCCAGAAGACCGGAATTGTTTGAGCAATATTTACTGAGTCAAGCAGAAATAAACAACTAGATCGAACTAAGAACGGGGTTCTTATAATGAGCACAATCATACAAGACATTGAAAATGCCCAATTGAAATCAGATATTCCTGATTTTTCACCAGGGGATACGGTTATCGTTAATGTAAAAGTAAAAGAAGGGACACGAGAGCGTATTCAGGCGTTCGAAGGTGTTGTTATTGCGATTCGTAACCGTGGTATTAACTCTGCTTTTACTGTCCGTAAAATTTCACACGGTGAAGGTGTTGAGCGGGTTTTTCAAACTCACAGTAAGCTCATTGATAGTGTTATTGTGAAGCGCCATGGTGATGTGCGTCGTGCAAAACTTTACTACTTACGTGAGTTGACTGGACGTGCTGCACGTATTAAAGAAAAATTAGGTAAAAAATAAGCTGCCTGCTTATTTGTGACTAAACGCCAAGCTTTTCAATATAATGCACCCTTTGGGGCGCTAAGTTTATCATTTGAAGATAAGCGCTTTGTGGGCTTGGCTTTTTCTGTGCCTGAAAACTCTTTATCAACACTGCCTGCCTGGGCGAGTCCTGCTTGCCAATTTCTTGATCAATATTTCTCTCAAAAACAACCCAGTATCCCTGCGTTATCACTTCAAGGCACTGCCTTTCAAGTGAAAGTATGGTCACGATTGGCTAGTATTCCTTATGGTCACACATTAACGTATGGTGACTTAGCCAAAGAGTTAGACTCTGCACCAAGGGCGATAGGGCAGGCGGTCAAGAGGAACCCTTTTCCATTGTACCTTCCATGTCACCGAGTTGTTGCAAAGGCAGGGGTTGGTGGGTTTGATGGTCATTCGCAAGGGCGGTTAATTAATATAAAGCAATGGTTGTTGGACTTTGAGTCTGAGCCTAAAAGGAATCATGATGCCTAGTTTTGATATCGTATCAGAAGTGGATTTACCCGAAGTGAGAAATGCGGTTGATCAAACTAACCGAGAAGTGAAAACGCGGTTTGATTTTAAAGGGACTAAAACATCTGCCAACTTAGTGGATGACGCCATTGTTGAGCTTAAATCAGAAAGTGAGTTTCAAGTTCAACAATTGATGGATATTTTTCAAAAAAAATTGGTCAAACGTCAGGTGGACATCAAATCCTTGGATATTGAGAAGGTGGTTGTTGCGCTGAGCGAAGTAAAACAAAAGGTCAATATTCGCCAAGGCATTGATTCCCTTGAAGCCAAAAAAATCGTTAAACTGATTAAAGAGAAAAAAATGAAAGTGCAGGCTGCCATTCAAGGTGACAAAGTTCGCTGTACCGGAAAAAAGAGGGATGATCTACAGCAGGTAATTAGCATGCTGAAAGAGGTGAAATTAGATTTTCCATTACAATACATTAACTTTAGAGATTAAGAGTCCATTATGTTTAAAAAAATTGGGGTAGCTGTTGTTGTACTGTTTTTGAGTACAGGTGTGTTTGCTAAAGATGTGTCTTCAGAGAAGCAAGCATCATTAAAAGCAATGGTCGGTGGATTATTTAAAAGTGTCGGTAAGCCTTCGGGCATTGTTTATTCTGCATTACCTGGCTTTGTTGAAATGTATTATGCAGGTTCTGTGATTTATGTCTCAGAAGATGAGCGTTTTTTGATTGTTAATGGCTCTGTAATTGATGCTAAATTGCGAAAAAATCTTACGAAAGAGTCTGAAGCAATTGCTGAGTTAGGTCTTCGCCCGTTGAGGCAGCAAGCCATTAATTCCATCCCAGAAGAAGATATGATTATCTTTAAATCGCCAAAAGAAAAACATGTGGTTACGGTGTTTACAGATATTGATTGTGGCTATTGTCGTAAGCTTCATAATGAAATGAGTCAGTATCTTGAAAACGGTATTACTGTTCGTTATTTGTTCTTCCCGCGAGCAGGTGTTGGCTCAGGCTCTTATCAGAAAGCGGTAAGTGTTTGGTGCGCGGATGATCGGATTAAAGCCATTACTGCCTCAAAAAATGGACAACGATTACCAGTTAAGAGTTGTAAGCACCCTATTGATGGGCATATGGAGGTTGTTGAGGCTTTGGGTTTGTCTGGTACGCCAGCCATTATTACCTCCTCAGGTGAGCTGTTGGGTGGGTATGTTAAAGCAGGGCCACTTGCCCGGGCATTGAATCAGCAATAAATGCCGGCTAAATGAGTAATAATCTTCTATTTCTAATTTATTACTCATTTTAGAATGAAATTTTAAAGCCGGGGAAAACCCTTGGTTTGCAGTATGTTTCCCCTTAAATTCGGAGCAGTGGTGTTCCTATTTGCTTATTTTATATTAGAGAATTATAAAATAGTTATTGAATAGGTCAGGCCATGAAGGGATAATGGCTGGGCATGGAGCAGAACAAGGATTGTTCAAGGATTTCAAGCTTCACATTGGATGTGAAAGGGGTAATGGATACCCTTAGGGATAGCATAAGAGGCGACTTCACCGGTCGCCTCTTTTTTTTATTCTCGAATTAGGTGTTCTAGTTTATTTGCTTTGCCATCCCATTCCTCAGCATCTGGCAGTGGTGGTTTCATTTCAGTAATGACTGGCCATTTCAGAGAAAGTTCGGCGTTTAACTCTAAGAATATCTCTTGCCCTGCAGGGATATCATCTTCACTAACAATGGCGTCGATTGGGCATTCAGGTTCACAGATGGTGCAATCAATGCACTCTTCTGGGTCAATAACTAGAAAGTTAGGCCCTTCATGAAAACAGTCCACAGGGCAAACCTCAACACAGTCTGTGTGTTTGCACTGAATACAGTTATCAAGTACTACGTATGTCATTCGATTTTCCCTTCAAATAGATTGAACATCTTCTTGGATTCTTACAAATTTTAACAGTTTACAACTATTTTTGTAATTTCGACTAGACTTATTTCTAAACGTGTCTTTTTGATAGCTTTGGGCTGGGTTGTAAACATGAAATATGCAATATCAATGTTATTCCTTTTAATGAGTTCACCAGTGTGGGCTGCAGGTGAGAGTACTGCTGGCACAATTTTGCCATGGATTCTTGTGGTCGGCCTGGCGGTAGCCGTTTTTTATCTATGGCAGCAAGGTCAAGTACAAGCACAAGCAAGTGCGAATCAACTGCAAAAGTTCACTCGTGCGCTGGAAAAAGTCACTGAAGGCGAGTTAGATGCCCGCTGGGACATCGAAGGGGCTCAAGGGGAGTGGAAAGTATTAAGCAAAATCTCTAACAAAATGGTTGAGGGGTTATCTGAGCAGCTTAATGATGCCACATCGCAGAAACAATCTTTATCGAATGAAATAGCTGAGCTACAGCAAGCCTTGAGCACGTTACAGAATGATGCTGCACAGAGGGAACAAAACGCATTATCTGAGGCGCAATCTTTACAAGCTCGGCTGGATGAAGAAATTGCAGGGCTAGACGCCTTTACTGACGTCTTAGACCAAGCGGTCATGGGTAAGCTGGATATGCGTTTTGATATTGACCAGTTTATTACGTTGTATCAACCGTTGGCTGAGCATATTAATCGTGTTTTTGGCACGGTAGAAACTGATCAGATGGTGCTGCAAGGAAGCTCGGACACGATGAGTAACTCTTTGGAAGATCTTCGTGGTAAAGCCGAACTCATCAAGGGGGTTGTTGGTGCGGCATCAGAGGGTGACTTGAGTGGGGAGATGATGGAGTTCTCCGGCGATGAACAAATTGACCATGTTGCGACAAGTATTCGTAAAATGTTGATTGGGTTAAACAACTTAATTACAGATATTCAAAAATCCGGTATTCAAGTTACCTCATCTGCCACTGAAATTGCGGCTACTGCTAAAGAGCAAGAAGCAACGGTAACGGAGCAAGCGGCAACAACCAATGAAATCACCAGTTCAGCGAAAGAAATTTCCTCTACTTCAAAGGTGCTCGTAGCGACCATGGCGGAAGTTGCAGAAGTGGCTGAGGCAACATCGCATTCTGCTACTGAGAGCCAGGTTTCATTGTTACAAATGGAGTCAACGATGGGTGAGATGGTTGAAGCAACGGAGTCTATTGGTTCTAAATTATCTGTGATTAATGAAAAAGCCAGTAACATTAATACGGTTGTGACCACCATTGCAAAAGTTGCTGACCAAACTAACTTACTGTCTTTAAACGCGGCGATTGAAGCGGAGAAAGCCGGTGAGTACGGTGCGGGTTTCTCCGTTGTTGCGACCGAAATTAGACGTCTTGCTGACCAAACGGCGGTGGCGACCTGGGATATTGAGCAGATGGTGAAAGAGATGCAAGCTTCTGTGTCATCGGGTGTGATGGGCATGGAGACTTTTACTGAAAAGGTTCAGCGAGGGGTGGACAATGTGCGAGATGTGAGTGGACAGCTCGCGGATATTATTGAAAAAGTCCAAGCCTTGATTCCACGGTTTGAATATGTTCGAGAGGGCATGCAATCGCAGTCTGCAGATGCGGCGCAAATCAGTGATTCAATTGAACAGCTCAGTGAAGCGGCACAACAAACAGCAGAGTCGCTGCGATACTCGAATACTGCGATTGCTGAATTGAATGAGGCTGCACAGTCTTTACAAGGCGCAGTGTCGTTATTCAAGTTGAGTGAAGAGTAAGCTTGTATGTTACTACTGTTATTTCAATCAGGAAAAGATCGGTTTGCTTTGAATGTTAAGCAGGTTGTTGAAATTATTCCATTGGTGCGATTAGAAAAGATTCCTCATGCACCCGATTGTGTGACAGGTGTTTTTAACTTTCGTGGTGGTCCAACCCCAGTATTAGATTTAAACCGTATGATCTCAGGTGAATCCTGTGCTCAGAGGCTGAGTACTCGGATTATTTTACTTGACCATGTCGCGTCGAATAGTTCGCACCGAGTGATCGGTTTAATGGCTGAGCAAGTGACTGAAACCATAAAATGTGAGAAAAGCGAATTTAAAAATATTGGTGTTTCTACCGGAGATGCCCCCTTTTTGGGGGGCGTTTCAACGGATCACCAAGGAATGATTCAGTTGATTCATGTTGAGCATTTAATTCCTGACTCTGTTGTCAGTTTAGATTTGGATGGCGACAGATGAGTTTTGAGAAGATTGAAGAGCTGCTAAAAAATCACATGGGACTCACCTCTGAGTCAGTAGGCTCCTCTTCAATTATGCGCGCTGCAAAACAGAGAATGCGTGCTAATGATATGACGGATGTTGTGCTTTATCACCAGAAAGTCATGTCATCGAACCTTGAGCTAGAAGCGTTAATAGAAGAATCCATTATTCCAGAGACTTGGTTTTTTAGAGATTATCAGCCATTTATGGCGGTTAAAGAATTTTTAAAAGATAGCTGGGGTTATAAAGGCAAATTAAAAATATTAAGCCTGCCGTGTTCAACAGGGGAAGAGCCGTACTCTATTGCGATGTCTCTAATGCAAGCAGGCTTGAAAAGAGATCAAATCATCATTGATGGAATTGATATCAGCCAGAACAATATTAATAAGGCTAAGAAAGCGAATTACGGTCGTAATTCTTTTCGAGGTGATAACCTAGATTTTAGAGATCAATTTTTCAAAGAAAATAAAGAATTATATTTGCTCAATGAAGAAGTCAGAGCATGTGTCAGGTTTAGTAAAGGCAATATCTTAGATACCGTGTTTCGACCTTTTGAAGCAGAGTATGACTTGATTTTTTGCCGAAATTTACTGATCTATTTTGACAGGGAGGCGCAGTTTCAAGCCATACAGCGTTTTCACAAACTACTCAGTAAAACGGGGTTGTTGTTTGTAGGTCATGCTGAAATGGGTGCTGTTAGCAGTGATTTGTTTAGCCCTTCAAAATACAATAAGGCATTTGCATTTAGTAAAAAAAATATTGATAAGGCTGTTACCACTAAAAAATCTGTTGTTAGATCAAAACCGGTTCCTGATTTTAGAAAGTTGGATGAAGAGCGCCGGCAGAAAAATAATTCCCATCCCCTCATTGAGCGCAGAAAATCATATGAGGACTATGTTAACAAACAACCCGTACCTGAGAGTAAAGATAGAGCAAAAAATTCTAATGAGTCAGGTTTGAATTATGCCGAATCTTTAGCGAATTCAGGGCAGCTTGATGAGGCTGCTGATGTGTGTGAAAAATATATTGCTCAGAACAAAGATGATGCTCAAGGGTACTATCTAATGGGGATTATTCGTGAGGCGGTCGGCAATAAAGAGAGTGCTAGACAACAATTCAAAAAAGCCACTTACCTTGATCCACATCATCATGGTGCCTTGGTTAATTTAGCGATGTTATGTGAGCAAAATGGTGATTCTGTAGGGGCACAGTCATATAAAGGGCGAGCTGATCGGGTAAAAGCAAGGGCAGAAGATGCGCCGGGTGAAGTGAAATGAAGAAGCTCATTGAAAATCCAATTGAAGGTAAAGTTGCTTGTTGGAATCTGAATGGTGTTTGGGGTAATGAGAGACCTCGCTGCCCGAAGCTAGAGAAAGTGCTGCACTGTAGAAACTGTGATGTTTTTGCATCGGCAGGGCGGGGTATGCTCGATCGGGAAATACCTGAAGGGTATGCAGACGAATGGTCAGAAATATTTTATTTAGAAAAAAAACAGCAAGTTAGTGCTTCTGAGTCTGTTTTGGTTTTTAGGCTAGGGGATGAATGGATTGCCATTCCAACGAATTTTGTGAAAGAGATTACACAGGTCGGTGCAATCCATAAAATTCCACATCGGGATGAAAATCTTGTTAAAGGGTTGGCCAATGTACGTGGGGAGCTGAAAATATGTATTTCACTAGGTAGCTTACTCCAGTTAGACCGGGGTAGGCAAAACCGAAGAAGCCGGTTACAAGGTGTATATGAGCGTATTGTTGTTGTGATACATAAAGAAACAGAGTTTGTGTTCCCGGTGAGTGAAATTGAGGGGCTCGTGCGTTACCACCCTAATAATTTAGAAAACGTTCCTGCCACGATTACCAATGCGAGAGCTGCGTTTACAACCGGTATTCTGTTAATTGGCAGTGATGAAAGAGTCAGTAAAGATGAAATGAAACACGTTGCATGCCTAGATCATGAAATGTTATTTGAATCACTGGATAAGCGACTATCATGATGGCACAAAATAGTGAGTCTATGCTGGGTTTGTTTCGTCAAGATGTTGTTGCACAAGCAACATTGCTTGAGGATATTTTTCTTGCATTGCAAAAATCAGAAAACGAGGACGATGATCATTCAGCAGTTCTTAAAGCCAGTCAATATATCATCAATTCTTCAAAGCTGGTTCAGGTCGCTTATGCGGTGAATCTTGGGCACGCTATTTTTGATTTAGTTAAAAAAAGTGGTTCATTAGAAGAGTTATCTGTACAGCAAGTTACAAACGTATTACAGGGCATTGAATTTTTGAAGTTGTTATCTGAGCAAACGGATGACGGAATGTCTAGTTGGTATGATGATCATTGTATGGCCATTCGGGAATACTTGACAATAATGTCTGAAGGCGGTGAAGGTCGGAGTGATGGCGGTTCTTCTTCAGCTGAAAATCCAGTATCAACACCCCATAAAGAAGCCTTTTCGATGTTTGATTTATTTCAGGCAGAATTAGCGCAACAGCAAGATATATTGAGTCAAAATATTTTAGCATTAGAGGCGTCACCTCAAGATGAAAGTATTTATGCTCGAATTGAAAAATCATTAGGGCATGTTAAAAAGGCCAGCCAGTTTATTAAAGTGAATTCTGCCATTCAATTATCGGACATGATGTCGCGTTGTATTGATAAATTTTCGTCCGGTAGCATTCCCTTTGAGGCATCACATAGCGAGTCTCTTTTGCTCGCAACACATGTTTTTGATGGTATTTCAAAAATTGAAGAAGCAGGATTATCTGCTTGGGTATCTCGTCGTGATCGAGATATTCAAAAAATTCTGCAAAAATTAAAAGCTGTGATGGGTGAAAGTGATTTGCCTGTAGCGGTAGATGTGGATGTCGTTGAGCCTCCAGCTAACTTGGTTGAGCCTGAACTCAGCCCTATTGATGAGCTAAACCTAAGGGTTGGGACACAGATTGAGCAATTGGTTTCAGTGATTAATCAATTGTTTTTAGACCAAACAGATGTGGCCGATTTTGAGAGTGCACAGCAAGCCGTCGTTGATATCGGCAATGCTGCAAAAGCCATTAAAATAGATTGGGCAATCAAGTTATCTGAGCAAATGTTGGTTTTATTTAATCATGCGGTTGAGTCAAAAGAGCCGTTTACCGACGTTATTTTAAATTGGCTTGGGCAAGGTGCCGATTACTTTAAACAGTTTACAGTACAATTTTCAGATCAGTTAGAAAGCTGGACTGAAATGAACGAGAATAATATTTCTGATGTGGTGGGGGGGTTAAGAGACAGTATTGAGTCCTCTTTTATTCCTCATGAAGAAGTTGTTGACGAATCCGACGTGGTAGGGGCACCAGCTGAATCAGCACAGGTTGCTGCTGCACCTGCAAAAGCACAAATGAAAATGGATGCCGCTGAAGTGAACGCGGTTGATATCGGTGCAATCAATATTACTGCTGATGATAGCTTAATGGAGCTATTTAGGGTTGAGGTAGAAGGGCAGTCAAAAGTCTTGTCCGAGGCGTTACTAGAGCTTGAGGCTGACCCAAGTGACACCGAGCAACTTGAGGTGGCAATGCGTGCTGCTCATTCTGTAAAAGGTGCTGCACGAATGGTGGGTATTGAACCTGTTGTTCGTTTGTCGCATGTCATGGAAGATGTTTTTGTTGCAGCGCAAGAAGGTAAGTTGGTTTTAACCAATGATCAGGTTGATATTATGCTATCAGGCCTGGATATGATCATTGCAACATCTGAGGTGTCGGCACAAGATGCGTCTGCTTTATTGGTGGAGCATGGTCAAGAAATTAAACTGATTGTACTTGAGTGCCGCTATATTTTAGAAGGCAAGGCAATGGTGAAAGCTGTGCCTGAAAAGCCTGCCGAATCTGCTGATGGCGTGATTAGCCATGAGGCTGCACCAGCGACTGGGGATGCGACCCAATACCGAAAAGTGACAAAAAGAACGAGTACAAAAGGCGCTGTCTCGCCTGCAAAAAAAGCAAAAGTCAAAGATAATGCCATTCGTGTGTCCGCACAAAGCTTGAATCGCCTGATGGGCCTTGCGGGTGAGTCGTTGATTGAATCTCGTTGGGTTCGTCCGTTTTTGGATTCAATGTTGATGTTAAAACGGCATCAGGTTGACATGATTTCAGCATTAGATTCATTCAGGGAAACCTGTGTGGGCTTGAAATTAGGCGAAAATGTCGAGTCTCAGGTTCGGCATATTCAAGAGAAAGCGGCTGCAAGTCGTGAAGAAGTGGTTGGACGTATCAGTGATATGGAAGACTATGAGCGCCGAGCAACCAACTTAGCGGCCAGGTTAAACCGGGAAGTGATTGCTAGTCGGATGAGACCATTTTCAGATGGTGTGCATGGCTTTAGGCGGATGGTTCGTGATGTTGCCAAAAGTTTGGAAAAAGACATTAACTTTGAAGTTCATGGCTTAGCAACGCAAGTGGATCGGGATATTCTTGAGCAAATTGAAGCGCCATTAAGCCATGTTTTAAGAAATGCGATTGATCACGGTATTGAGATGCCTGATGATCGTGAGGCTGCAGGAAAACCACGTCAGGCAACCATTCGTTTAGAGGCTTTGCATGCCTCAGGTATGTTGTCGATCTCGGTGTCGGATGATGGCTGTGGTATTGATGTCGAAAATATCCGTAAAAAAATATTAGATAGAAAACTCGCATCGGAAGAAATGACCGACACGATGACAAAGTCTGAATTATTAGATTTTTTGTTTTTACCCAGCTTCTCAACTAAAGAGCAAGTCACAGAGATATCGGGTCGAGGTGTGGGTTTAGATGTCGTGCATAGTGCGATGCAAGAGATGCGTGGTTCAGTGAGAATTACGACAAAAATTGATGAAGGTACAAAATTCCATTTACAGTTGCCCTTAACGCTGTCAGTTGTTCGGGCGTTAACGGTTGAAATTTCGGGTGAACCCTATGCTTTTCCTCTAGCTCGAGTTGAGCATACTTTAAGAATTCCGAAAGAGCAGGTTCAAATGATGGAAGGTCGTCGCTATTTTACCATGGGGAATCAGCACATTGGTGTGATCCAGGCGAGTCAAATTTTGGGAATGCACGGGCAAGCTGAGGAAGCTGACGATTACTCGATGGTATTGGTCGGAGAGCGCTTGAATCGTTATGGTTTGATTGTTGATCGATTTTTAGGTGAGCGTGCGCTAGTGGTGCATGCTTTGGATGTGCGTCTTGGCAAAGTAAAAGACATTAGTTCTGCCTCTATCATGGATGATGGCACGCCTGTACTGATTATAGATGTCGATGATATGATTTTATCAATCGATAATATGGTATCTGGTGGCCGTTTAGGTGGGCCTGCAGCTGCCGCGCCCTCTAAAAAGGTGGACCAACTTTCACCCGGAGGGCCGCAGCGTGTGTTGGTTGTTGATGACTCTATTACCGTTCGTGAAGTTGAGCGTAATATGTTGGAGGCGCGTGGCTATGATGTTGAGGTCGCTGTGGACGGTGCGGATGGCTGGAACGCAGTTAGAACTAATTACTATGATTTAATTATCAGTGATATTGATATGCCAAGGATGAATGGTTTTGAATTTGTCGGCTTGGTTAAAAGCGATGCTAATTATGCCTCAATACCTGTCATGATCGTTTCCTATAAAGATAGAGAAGAAGACAGGATTAAAGGGATGGAAGCTGGAGCAGATTACTATCTGACAAAAGGCAGCTTCGAAGATGACACTTTGATAGATGCTGTCGTAGACTTGATCGGGGAGGCATAACGTGAATGTTGCAATTATCGATCATTCTGAAGTTACAATTGATCGTATGGCACGATTATTAAGGCATATTTCCGGTAATGGGTTTATATGGCAAGCGCAAGATTTTTCTGAGGTTTCTAATCAATTATCGGCGCATAAAACGGATGTTATTATTATTGGTTTAGGTGTTTCTGATGTCGTGACTGAAGTAAAAATGCTGAAGTCATCCTGTAATAGCCCTATTTTATTACTTGAAGCTGGCTCTGGGAGTAAGCACCAAAAGGTATTTCAATGTATGGGGGCTGGTGCCGTTGATGTGGTGAAGTTACCCGATAGTATGGATGAAACAGCCGCTGTAGAGTCACTGACACAAAAACTGGCTATCATGATGAAGTTGGTTAAGGCTGCAGATCCTGCTAATGCGAGTAAAATATCGCTGTCTTCTAAAAGTGCATTGATTGCTATTGGATCTTCTACAGGCGGGCCTGCAGCGTTGTCTGCTATTTTATCCACGTTACCTGCAAGCACGATGGCGAGCATTGTTGTGGTGCAACACTTAGGTCAGCAATTTTCAAAAGATTTTATTCAATGGCTGGATCAGCACAGTGCCTTGCCTGTTGTGGCTGCAAAAGCAGGTGATAGCCCTAGGCCAGGTGTGGTGATGGTGGCTGGCAATGATGACCATTTGATATTAGACGCAGGTGGTAGTTTGAGTTATACCGAGTTTCCAAAAGATAACCCCTATAGGCCCTCAGTCAATGTTTTTTTTGATAGTGTTAGTAAACACTGGAAAGGCAACGTGATTGGTGTGTTATTGACGGGGATGGGTAAAGATGGTGGTGAAGGTATGCTCGCACTGAAGCACAAGGGATTCCCAACCATTGCTGAGGATAAGTCAACGTGTGTCGTTTATGGGATGCCTAAGGCTGCTGTCGATTTAGGTGCTGCTACTCATGTGTTACCGCTGCATAAAATCACTTCAGCTGTGATTGATTGTCTTAACGAATTTAATCAGGGAAGGTCTTAATCATGATAAATGTATTATTGGTCGACGATCAAGCCATGATTGCAGAAGGCATTAGACGCATGCTGGCAGAGGAAGCAGATATTGCGATGCACTATTGTGCGGAGCCGATGAATGCGGTTTCCATGGCGATAGAGGTAGGTGCCACAACCATTTTGCAAGATTTAGTGATGCCCGAAGTGGATGGTATGACACTGGTGAGATTTTATCGTAACCACCCAAAGCTTAAAGATACGCCAGTGATTGTGCTTTCTTCTAAGGAGGATGCCAAAACCAAGAGTGAGGCATTTGAGAATGGTGCGAATGATTATCTCGTGAAGCTACCGGATAAGATTGAATTGATTGCCAGAATTAGAGCGCACTCTAAAAGTTATGTGGCGCAGCAAGAGCGTGATGAAGCGTTCGAAAAAATGCGCTCGATGCAGGATGAGATTTCTAAGGCGAATGAAGAGTTAGAAGAAAAGAATAAAATGCTGCACAAACTGTCGACAATGGATGGTTTGACAGGTATTGCAAACCGTCGTTGTTTTGATGAAACCTTGGTCAAAGAATGGGATCGAGGGCGTCGTAATGGCACGGTGATGTCGCTCATTATGGTCGATATTGACTTCTTTAAGCCATATAACGATCACTATGGTCATCAAGGTGGTGATGACTGTTTGCAAGCGGTAGCGCAAACGCTTGAATCGGCCTTAAAGCGAGCAGGGGATATTGTCTGTCGGTATGGTGGTGAGGAATTTACGGTTGTTATGCCCAATACCGATGCAGAAGGTGCCCAGCTTGTTGCTGAAGATATTCGGGCAGCTGTTCAGGCGAAGGAATTGCCCCATGAAAAATCTCAGGTCAGTGATTTTGTGTCGATTAGCTTGGGGGTTTCAACCGTGGTGCCGAGTGAAAAATACACCTCTAAACAAATGATTTTAGTGGCGGACAGTGCTTTGTATTTTGCCAAACATAATGGGCGGAATCGGTATCATCATATCGCAGTAGAAGATGCAGAAGAGAGTGTGTTGCAAGGTGAAGGGCACTCATAGGTTTTGTGTGATTTTACCGATGAATGCTGCTAGCTGAGTAATGCTTGTTTGAGTTAGGTGTAAGATAACTTCTGTAGTTCGTACAGAAGTTCGAGCGCTTCTTTAGGGCTTAAATCATCGGGTTGGCAGTTTTGAACTTTTTCAATCAGTGGGTGTTCTGGTAAACCTAAAGGTAATGCCATTTGTATCACGGGCTTAGCTTGTTTGTGGTGCTGATAGGCGGATTCTTCTAAGATTTTGAGTTTGTCTTTGGCTTGGCTGATCACCGTTTTGGGGACACCTGCAAGTGCTGCAACTTGCAGTCCATAGCTTTGGCTGGCAGGGCCCGGTTTTAAGGCGTGCAAAAAAATCACTTTATCGCCATGCTCAATGGCATCTAAATGCACATTGCTGACTTGAGTGAAATCATCGGGCAGCTGTGTCAGTTCAAAGTAGTGAGTTGCAAACAAGGTCATGGCATGGGTTTTTTCAGCCAGGTGTGTGGCAACTGACCAAGCCAGTGATAAACCATCAAAGGTGCTTGTGCCTCGGCCAATTTCATCGAGAAGAACTAAGCTGTTAGCGCTGGCATGGTGCAGAATATTGGCTGTTTCAGTCATTTCTACCATAAAGGTTGAGCGGCCACTTGAAAGATCATCTGACGCGCCAATCCGGGTGAATATTCTGTCGATTGGCCCAAGCACTGTATGTGCTGCAGGTACAAAACTGCCAATGCTTGCCATAATAGTAATGACAGCCACTTGGCGCATGTAAGTTGATTTACCCCCCATGTTTGGCCCTGTGATAATCAGTAGGCTGTTGTCGGGGGTTAAGTTGGCATCGTTGGCAACGAAAGGCGTGTCAAGACTGTGTTCAACTACTAAATGACGACCTTCTTCAATATGGATACCAGCCTCTTGTTGGAATTGTGGCTGCGATAAATTTAACGCTGCTGCACGCTCGGCTAAATTACATAAAACGTCCAATGTGGCTATTGCTGTTGCACAATGCTGTAGAGGCGTTAAACAACTGATTAGCTTGTCGAGCAGTTGGTCGTATAGCCACTTCTCTCGGGCTAACGCTTCTTCTTTGGCGGATAAAATTTTATCCTCAAATTCTTTTAATTCAGGGGTAATGAAGCGCTCACTACTTTTGAGTGTTTGCCTACGGGTATAACGCTCGGGTACCTTCTCAGATAAGGCTCGACTAATCTCAATGTAATAGCCATGCACTCTATTGTAACGAATTTTTAAGCCGTTAATGCCGCTGGACTCTTGTTCACGTTGTTCTAGGTCGGCCAAGTATTGATCTGCATTGCTGCGTAGCTGGCGCAATGATTTGAGTTGATCGTCATAGTCATCGGCAAGCATTCCCCCGTCACGAATAACGACGGGTGGGTTTTCTATAATGGCTTGTTGTAGAAGCTGTTGAGTGGCTTCATGATCCCCGAGGCGCTTAAGGGATGCCATGAGCAAAGGGTCATCGGGTAAATCTAGCGTGCAGTGTAAATCAGGTATAACCGCTAAGCTGTCACGCAGAGTCGCTAAATCTCGAGGTCTGGCTGTTTTTAAGCCAATGCGCGCGAGTATTCTTTCAATGTCTCCAATGTGTTTCAAGTGCTGCTGCATTGGTGTGTGTAACTGGTATTGGAGTAGGTAAGCGATGGATTGGTGGCGTTCTTTGATCACGTTTTGTAAACGCAGGGGGCGATGTAGCCAGCGGCGTAACATTCGGCTACCCATCGTGGTTGAGGTTTGGTCTAAAACACCAATAACCGTATGTTTTGAACTACCCGACTGGCTGAATTCTAGTTCTAGGTTTCGTCTGCTAACAGGGTCTAAAATAATACTGTCTGTTTGAATCTCGACTTGGAGCCCTTGGATATAAGGGAGTGCGCTTTTTTGCGTGTCTTTCACGTACTGTAATAAACAACCCGCAGCACTGATGGCAAATGGCATGTTGTCACACCCAAACCCGGTTAAGTCGTTCGTGTTGAATTGTCTGGTTAAGCTTCGCTTAGCCGTGTCTTCCTCAAAGTACCAATCAGGTTGACGTGTTAACCCTGAGAACCCTTGTATGCTCTCAGGTAGTTTGCAGCTCTCAGGGTATAATAATTCGGCTGGTGATTGGCGTTCGAGTTCACTGGCTAAAGCATCTACTGTGGGGAGTTGTTGTACTGAAAATCGGCCGCTGGTGACATCAATGGTGGCAACGCCATAGCCTTTTTTGTGTAGGTAAATGGCTGAGAGTAAGTTGTCTGTTCGTTCATCGAGCAGCGCTTCATCGGTAATGGTACCAGGGGTGATAATGCGAGTGACTTGCCTTTCAACAGGGCCTTTTGAGGTGGCTGGATCGCCGATTTGTTCGCAAATGGCGACGGACTCACCAAGCTTTACGAGCTTAGCTAAATAGTTGTCCAGTGAATGCACGGGAACCCCTGCCATCTCAATATCGTTCCCTGCTGTTTTGCCGCGTTTGGTTAAGGTGATGTTGAGTAATTTTGAGGCTTTGACTGCATCCTGGAAAAAAAGCTCATAAAAATCCCCCATTCGATATAACAGAATAGTGTTGGGGTGGTCTGCTTTTATGGAGAGGTATTGTCGCATCATGGGGGTGTGCTGAGTTGCGGGTTCTGCCATGGGTCGCTGCTTCTGCGGTGGTGGGGTCAGCATAATCGCTAATTTATAGTGAATAAGTCAATATGGTTGATGATTAATATGGAGTGATTCAATTGCTTTTTATTGTCTTGGTGTTGTATTTATTAAAAAAATTGATTGTGCAGAGTGGTTCAGTATTTTTGGGGAGGACATAGTTTGATGCAAAAGATAACGGAAGCCGTCGCTAAGCAGCTACAACTGAAAGGGTGGCGATTGGCAACGGCTGAATCCTGTACTGGTGGCTGGGTAGCCAAGGCCTGTACTGATTTGGCGGGGAGCTCTAATTGGTTTGAACATGGTGTTGTCACCTACAGTAATGAGGCGAAAATGCATTACTTGCAAATCCCCTGTGACGTGCTTGAAGCTCATGGTGCCGTGAGCCAGGAAGTGGTTGAGGCGATGGTGGCGGGGTTATTGCTGTTACCTCGAGTCGATGTCGCCGTTGCCGTCAGTGGTATAGCAGGTCCAGGTGGTGGCAGCGCAGAAAAACCCGTTGGATTGGTCTGGTTGGCTTGGGCGTGTGCGGGTAAAGTCCAGTCCGCTTCCTATGTTTTTGATGGTGACAGAAATTCTGTGCGAGAACAGGCAGTTAATGTGGCCTTGCAAGGGGTGCTCAGCATCACCGAATAAGGTGCTTGTAAAGACCGCTTGAAGGGTTAGTATTTTCCAATAGTGGAATGAGTCTGAAGGATGCCTATATCAGCAGCAAATAAGCGTTACCTTAATAAGTG
>JABHGC010000208.1 GCA_018672285.1 Methylococcales bacterium | reverse complement strand
TGTTACCTCCTAACATGTGTAGCGCGGTTACAGGCTGTTGGTTAAACTTTTCCTGTGCTGGATTGGCCAGCTTGATTGCCTTAGCTTTGCTTGGCACACTCATTTTATTTCCTTTTTTATTATTTAAGCGTCACTGTTCTGACAGTCTTACAATGAGTTAAAACAGTAGCAAGCTGAACGGTGACATTAAAACCACGGCTTTTCATTGACATTAAATACATAGCTTTGCCATTGCTTCTGAATATATTGGTATTTCTCAGCGCCCTTCCATTGTGCATTAAGCGCTTTATCTATCTTTTTCTCATGCGTTTTTGCATAGTCTAACAGCGCTTGCGCCACAGGAAAATACGACCAATGCCAGCGCTCCTCAAAATAACCTTCGCCTTTTCTGCCGGCAGTATACACCTGTATAAACCCATATTTAGCCGCATTTTTTTGCAACCAGCGGTATTCTTTAAGGTGTTTTTTCTGCCAAGCCTTTGAGTTGAGTGACACAATATCAAAATCTGTCCCCCAATGATGCCTTGAAATACCAGGGGCAGACGAAGCTTGCAGTATTTCTCTCTGACGTTGATCAACCGTTAAGCGCTTCCAGCATGCCCGATGTTTTCTCATACTGGGCATCCACCGCAAGTCAGACTCTGATAACTGCGGGCACAAGAGTCTTGATTCGTCTGAAATTTTATCAAATGCACCGCCTTCAAACCGGTATTTTCTCGTCCATATTGCGGCTTGCCGACTGGCATTTCGATAATGAGAGAGTAATTTTACTGGCTTTTTCTGATTCAATGATTGGGACAATTTTTCTCGCAAGCAGCGCATTTGTGACTTTGCTTCTCGCTTAGCCTTACCTGGCGGGTTAGACTGACCTATGATCCAGTTGTTGGCCATTGACGCAGGTTTATTCTTCAAATAATGCGTCCAAGCTGCCTTTTTCTGTTGCAAAGATTTGGCATCAAATGTTAAACAGGCTGCGGAACTTAACAGCGACACCTGCATCAAAGTGATTATTAGTAGCGTTTGGGTCAATCGCGAAATCAAACCATCCTCCTTGTATAGTTGGGCTTTTTTTATATGCATTACTTAAGCATTTTTACCCTGTTTATCGCAACGACTTTCTCAACTCTCAGTTACGCAGGTTTACCCTTTGCAGTCGATGGGCAGCCACTCCCCTCACTTGCCCCTATGCTTGATAATGCAACTCCTGCTGTTGTGAATATTTCAACTATTGGGCCAACCAAGCGCAGCTATACATTAGAACTAGATCCTTTTTTTCGCCAATTTTTACGCCCTGAGCGTAAACAAAAGCGCCAGTCTAAAAATTTAGGCTCGGGGGTTATTATTGATGCCTCTAAAGGGTATATTGTCACCAATTACCATGTCATTAAAGACGCCCGTATCATCAATATCACCCTAAGCAATGGTGAGCGGCATCAGGCGGTAGTGATCGGCCACGATAGCGCAACAGATATTGCGCTTATTCAAATCAAAACTACCCAGCCTTTATCAGCCCTTTCTCTCGCTGACTCAGACCAACACCGAGTGGGTGATTTTGTTGTCGCGATTGGCAACCCGTTTGGTCTAGGCCAAACAGTCACTTCAGGCATCATCAGCGCGTTAGGCCGAACCAACCTGGGCATTGAAGGCTACGAAGATTTCATTCAAACAGATGCCTCCATCAACCCCGGTAATTCTGGTGGTGCTCTTGTCAATTTGAGAGGCCAACTGGTCGGTGTCAATACCGCCATTTTGGCACCAAACGGTGGCAACGTTGGTATTGGATTTGCCATACCGAGTAACATGGTTAAGACCATCGTTGTTCAATTAGCCCGTCACGGAGAAATTCGACGAGGAAAACTGGGCGTCCAACTGCAAGATTTAACGCCCGAGCTGGCTAAAGCATTTAACATAAAATACTCGGTTGGCGCTTTAATTAGCCATGTAATTGACAATTCTCCTGCGGAAAAATCAGGCTTAAAAGCAGGAGACTTAGTTGTTCAGGTGAATAAAAAAATCATTAAAAATGCCAATGATCTACACAATGCCATCGGCTTATTAACCGTAGATGAAAAAATTCAACTGACCTTGGTCAGAAAAGGCCGGCGTAAAGTGGTTCAAACACATGTCACTGCAGCAGAAACTCTGTCTGTTGAAGGTGACCATATACACCCATTTTTAGAGGGTGCCTTACTCAGCAGTATTTCTGAAACGTATGGCGCTAAAGCCGCTCATGGTGTGATGATCACACGAATTGAAAAAAACTCAGCGGTAAGCCAAACCGGTTTAAAGAAAGGTGACATCATTGTCTCAGCCAACAGACAGCAAATCATCTCTATCTCTGATTTGAGTAGTGCCATTAAGCAGCTTCGTATTCTGAGGCTACACATTCAACGAGGGAAAAGTTCTTTTATTTTATTGATTCGTTAGGCTATGCCCTTGCAACCGACAACCCTTTGAGGCTAGCCCCCCCATTACGTGGTCAACTTTCGATAAATATCCGAGACTTTCAAAGGTAGCTTTGGCACATCGTCAATGACAATATAATTTGCCGCACCATACATGTGTGGCAAATAATCATTGGCGGTTTCATCAATGGTAATACAAAACGAATGAATATGATTCCGCCTTGCCTCAACCAACGCTTGCCTTGTATCTTCTATGCCATATTGGCCGCGGTAATTATCATAATCATCAGGTTTTCCATCCGACAGCGTGACCAACATTCGCACCTTAGCATCCACTTCTAGTAAAAGCTTACTGAAGTGCCGAATGGCCACCCCCATTCGGGTATAATCTTGGGCTTTAATCCCGCTGATTTTTGCTTTAACGTCATTGTCATAACGCTCTGAAAAACTTTTTATCTTATAAATCTCACAGCGCTTTCGAGTGTTTCCGGAGAAGCCATAAATCGCATAGCGATCCCCGAGTGATTCCAACGCTTCACACAGCAAGATTAATGACTCCCGCTCCGCATCATTAATCCAACCTTTGGTCGAACCACTCATATCGACCATGAACAATACCGCAATATTCCGATCGACCTTATGCCGTCTCACAAATAAATTTTGGGTCATTTCCATGCCGAGCTCTTTATCAGCATACGCTTCGACTAGCGCATCAATATCAATGGTTTCTCCATCGGGCTGACGCTTTAGATTTTTATCTTCGCCTCTAAGCGCCTCAAATGTTTTACGCAATGAGATAATCAAACCATGGTGCTTATTCAATGTTTTTTGCACAAAATCATCATACACAGGCGTGACTTCTAACTCCCTCAGCGCACACCAATTTTTTTTATAATGTCGACGCTGAAAATCCCATTCGTTGTATATAAAGGCGCCTTCTTCATGGTAAGTTCCTGTCCATACATTGGCAGGATCTTCTTTTTCAAGCAGCTCAGCAGGGTAGGCACCAGGGCCAGCAGCCTCAAGGTACTCCGGTGGTATATCGCCTAAATCTTGTACAATCGAATTCAGAGTTGTTTTCATCGACTCAGGCAGAGGCATTGGTTTGCCATCAAGCTCTAGCATCATTGTGAAGCCATCTGGCGCTTCTGAATCTTCTATTTTTTGTGCGCTAAAACGCTCGTTCAAACGCTCTGGCGTTTCCTCGATTTCACTCAATTCATCAAATAAACCCATCCGGAATATGCGTTTTTCTTTCTCTAACCTCAGTGTCTGCGTTTCTCTTACTGCATCTGTATTGAGTACGCCTTGATAACAACATTGAATAGGCTCGGTCTTGCCATAACACTCAGCTAATACCGCAACACTGTCCTGCACTGTCGCGGATAATGCGGTCAGCTTTTCTCTGTGGCTCGTCTCTAACGTACAGTCTTCCTTAAAGTGTTTCTTTAAGCGCACCATTTCTCGATATAAGCCTGGCAATTCATGCGCTGTTCTTGCATCAAGCCTCGTTAATTCAAGGTAGTGAAATAATAATAATGCTTTTTTAGGTTCCGGATACGCATTTGTAATACTCGCAATATCAACCCGCCACGTACCAAACCACAACTGAGCCCACTGGTGCACGAGCATGGCTTTATACAAAATAAAGTTATCTTGACGCTCAGGTAATTCGTGCAAAATTTCAGGTAAAAACAATGTTTCAGTGTCGGTAAAAATGCCTTGATCACTTTGAGCCAATTTAAGAGAGCGACCACTTAAACCATGAATAAAGCGAGATAATACTTCCGTCACTTCGTCTAGATACAAGCTATAAAGACGCTTTTCATATAACGCAATGAAGTTATCGATATCCACCAAGTGACGAACAGACCCCATCAAGCCTTTGCGGTCGTACAAATCCATTGCTTGCACAATCCACTGCTCAATGGTTTCTTCAGGCATTCTTGCAAATGCCGTTGGAATGTTCAGTAAGCATTGATAGGCCAGCTCATCATTCATTCCAGACAAGACTTCAACCCAGCGCAGTGCAAAATCTTGCTGCTGACGATTGAGTTTTGACACTGCCACAGAGGGTGCTTCAAGCTCTTGGTAGGAGATAAACCAAGGTTCAAATAGTGCCTCAATACTCTGGGCGTCTAAGGCCTCCATTAAAATACAGACCCACTTAACTCATCTACTGCTGCCAACATATCTGCTTCATCTGTTAGTGCCTGAGCAATGGCACTCCGACACGCCGTAACCGGTGCAATTCCCGTTACCATTAATTTTGCAGCATGGACCAATAACCGAGTACTTGCGCCCTCATCCAAGCCATTGCCTTTTAAATTTCGGGTCATTTTAGCGAACTTAACCAGTCTTCTCGCCATTTCAGGCTCAATGCCTGACTCTTTTTCAATGATTTTTTGTTCTGTTTCTGCTGTTGGGTAATCAAACTCTAATGCAATAAAACGCTGCCGAGTACTCTGCTTTAAGTCTTTTAAGACACTCTGATAACCTGGGTTATAAGAGATCGCCAAACAAAAATCCTCACTCGCCTCCAAGACATGCCCTAACTTTTCAATCGGCAGCACACGCCTGTCATCCCCTAATGGATGAATCACGACCATGGTATCTTTTCGTGCTTCAACAACTTCGTCCAAATAACAAATACCACCGGCTTTAACCGCCATTGCAAGCGGGCCATCAACCCACTCTGTTTGGCCACCTGTAATTAAGAAACGCCCAACTAAGTCCGAGGTCGTTAGATCATCGTGACATGACACCGTGATCAATGGCCGCTTAAGACGCCAGGCCATATATTCCATAAAGCGTGTTTTGCCACACCCTGTCGGTCCCTTGAGCAATACAGGTAATTGATTTTTGTATGCCGCCTCAAAAACCTCCACTTCGTCAGCAACAGTCTCATAGTAAGGTTCTTCTGTTACATAATACTCATCGGTTTTTATTTCTCTAGCATCCATAACCTAAGCCTCATACTTTATATATAGGGAACAATACACAATTCTCAATTCGGTCATGTTAATCGTCATTTTCGACTGTGTAACCGACTTTATTGCCGTAAGCAAAATCTTATTGGCACAAAACATAGGTAAATAGTCTGTAAAACTCAAACACCAAGAATAAGTGGAATTTATCGTAAATAAGAATCACTCATATTTGCATTTTTACCATAACCTTAATTTTCAATGACTTAACAAAAACCACACAGAAAAATCAAGAATTCTCATAAAATTTACTTATCACGACATCGCCAATTTGTATCTTAATTTACTCTGGAGTCAGCAAACGATTAAGAGTATCCTTACGCGTTAGTAATTTATCAATTCATTCAACTCAACCCGAGGAAAGCGAATGACGGAAGTAATCGCAACCAACGAGACTATTTTAGTCGTTGGTGGTGGCATCAGCGGCATGACTGCTGCATTAGAAGCCGCCGAAACAGGAAAACAGGTCATCTTAGTCGAAAAACGTGCCTATGTTGGTGGCCGTGTCAGCCAACTATACAAGTATTTCCCTAAATTATGTCACCCAACCTGTGGCCTAGAAATCAACCAACGTCGCGCTAAACAGAATCCTAACCTGCGTATCATTACTATGGCTGAAGTCAGCGACGTTAATGGTGAAGCTGGCGACTACAGTGTAAAAGTTAAAATTAGCCCACGCTATGTTAACGATAACTGTACCGCTTGTGGTGACTGCGGTCGCGCGGTTGAGTCTGAATTTGATGACGAATACAACTACGGCTTGTCAAAGCACAAAGGGGCTTTTCTGCCTCACAAAAATGCTTACCCATACCAGTATGCAATCGACCCTGCCATGATCGGCACTGACGATGCAACGAAAGCCAAAGAAGCCTGCAAAGTTGACGCAATCGACTTGGACATGGCCGAAGAAAACATTGAGCTTAAAGCCGGCGCAATCATTTGGGCTACAGGCTGGAGACCTTATGACGCTGCTAAGATCCAACCTTATGGCTATGATCGTTATGATAACGTTATTACCAGTGTTGAGTTCGAACGCTTAATGGACCAAGCAGGCCCTACTGGCGGCAAACTTATTCGCCCATCTGACGGTAAAGAAGCCAAAAATGTTGCCTTCATACAATGTGCCGGTTCTCGTGACCGAAACCACTTAACCCATTGTTCTCGTATTTGCTGCATGGCTTCATTAAAGCAAAGCACCTACGTTGATGAGCAATTTGGTGATGATGCCGATGTCTCTATTTACTATATTGATATTCGTGCCATTGACCGTTTCGAAGACTTCTACAAAAAAGTACAAGCCAACGACAACGTGAAATTCATCAAATCTAAAGTGGCCAGCATCACTTTAGATAAAGCATCTCAAAACCCCATTTTAAATGGTGTGGATACCGAAGGTTATCACCGTTATGCAAACCAACATGACTTAGTGGTACTCGCGGTAGGCATGGAACCTTCTGTCGCTGAGTTCCCAATCACACTCACGACCAACTCCAATGGGTTTATTGAGGCTGACGACAGCAACGGCGCAATTTTTGGCGCAGGTTGTTCAACTGATGCATTAGATGTTAACCGTGCAGTTCAAAGTGCAACCGCAAGTGCGTTACGCGCAGTTCAGGTTGTTAATAAAGTTGCAAAGGCAGAGGGATAAATCATGGCAGAACCAATCAAAATTGGTGCATACTTTTGTAATGGCTGTGGCCTTGGCGACCGCCTTAACATGGGTGTACTTGAAAATATTGCTAAACGTGAAGGCCGTGCGACCTTAACTAAGCAACATGACTTTTTATGCAGCCAGTCTGGCATAGACATGATAAAAGAAGACATTGCCGTTGAAGGTGATGATTCTATTAACCGTGTTGCCATTATGGGCTGTTCGCGCCGCTCTAAAATGGAAGCTTTTACATTCGGCGCTATGCCAGTTTCTCGCGGTAACTTACGTGAAGCGGTTATCTGGGTTCGCCCTGATACTGACGAAGCAAAAGAAACCACCGATGAGATGGCGGCCGATTACGTTCGTATGGCTTGTGCTGAAGCGAAATTTTTAAAGCCTGCAGAATCTAGTGGTCAACAGTCACTAAACAAACGCATCTTAATCGTTGGCGGTGGCATCACCGGCATGACAGCTGCGATTGAAATTTCTAAAGCAGGTTATGAAGCTTGTATCGTTGAGAAAGCAGGCAGCTTAGGCGGCGCAACAGGTCAATTCTGGAAACGCGTTCCTCATAAAGCCCCTTACGCAGACCCAGAAGAAACTGGCGTCAGTGAAATGGCAGCAGCCATCGAGGCAGACAGCAACATTACTGTTCACCTTAATTCAACTGTCACCAAAACCTCTGGTGCACCGGGTCGTTTCTCTGCAGACATCACCACAGAAAGTGGCGGAACCAGCACGGATAACTTTGGCGCGATCTTACAATCAAGTGGTTTCAAAGCCTTTGATGCAAGCATCTTAACCGAGTTTGCTTACGGCAAAACACCTGATGTTGTTGATCAAGCAGGGCTTGAAAAATTAGCCATCGAAGCGAATGGCGGTCCAATCAAACGCCCTTCGGATGGCAAAGAAATCACCTCGGTGGCTTTCGTACAATGTGCCGGCCAGCGTAGTGAAAAAGAAGGCCATTTGTCTTACTGCTCAGGCTCTTGCTGCTCAACCAGTATCAAACAAGCGATGTACTTTAAAGATCAAAACACTGACATCGACACAACAGTGATCTACACCGACTTAAGAACGCCAGGTGTTGCCGGTGAAGATTTTTACCGCAGCGGCCAGAAAAAAGGCGTTCTTTTCACTAAAGGTGAAGTGAACGAAGTGGTTCCTGGTAGTGATTCTCATACCGTTAAAATGAAAGATCTCATTTTAGACGAAGACACCGAAATGGATGTTGACCTTGTAGTATTAGCCACAGGCCAAATCGCTAACTCAGGTGTTGATATTGAAGCACCTGCTCCTGCTGAAGGTGAAACAAGCGTTGCGGTTGAGTCTATTTTGAACTTAGATTACCGCCAAGGTAAAGATTTACCACACCTGGTTCACGGCTTTGCAGACTCTCATTTCATCTGCTTCCCTTATGAAACTCGTCGTACTGGTATTTATACTGCCGGCCCTGTTCGTCGCCCAATGGACATCAAACAAGCGATGGAAGATGCGACTGGCGCTGCAATGAAAACCATTCAAGTGGTTGAAAATGCAGGCAAAGGTATGGCAGCCCACCCTCGCTCTGGCGACTTAAGCTTCCCGACCTTCCGAAAAGAAGGCTGTACTCAGTGCAAACGTTGTACCGTGGAGTGTCCTTTTGGCGCAATTGATGAAGATGACGAAGGTTACCCTCAGTACAACGAAAGTCGTTGTCGTCGTTGCGGTACTTGCATGGGTGCTTGCCCTGTACGAATCATTTCATTCGAGAACTACTCAGTTGACACCGTTGGCCAACAGTTAAAAATTGTTGATATTCCTGACGAATTTGACGAAAAACCTCGTATCTTAACCTTAGCCTGTGAAAACGATGCATACCCTGCATTGGATATGGCAGCTGCGAATGGTGAAGAACATTCAGCGTTCAACCGTATTATTCCTGTCCGCTGCCTAGGTTCTGTTAACGTGATCTGGGTAACAGATGCGATGAACAGTGGTTATGATGGCGTGATCTTGATGGGTTGCCAAAAAGGTGAAAACTATCAGTGTCACTTTGTTAAAGGTTCTGAGATGGCGCATATTCGTATGAGCAAAATCGACGATACACTAACAACATTGAACCTTGAAAAAGAACGTGTTGCGACTTATGAAGTAGCAATTACCGATGTTAAACGTGCCCCTGAACTGATTAACGAAATGGCTAAAACCATTGAGAAAATCGGCATGAGCCCATTCAAGTTTTAGGAGATAGATATCCATGAGTGGAAATAAATACAAAAGCACCTCTTTCCTAAAAGAAGTTGAAGCCAATGTAGAACAAGGCGATTGGGTTAAGATGTGCATGCAGTGTGGTGTTTGTGCCGGTTCTTGTCCTTTAGGCAATCACTGGGAACACACGCCACAGAAAATCTTTATGATGATTCGTGCTGGTAAACGCGACGAGGTATTAACCTCTGATGCAATGTGGATGTGCACCTCGTGCTACAACTGCATCGTGCGTTGCCCACGTGAGTTGCCCATCACGCATATCATGCATGGCTTGGCAACTTACTCAAAACGTTTAGGTTTAGCGCCAGCAAACAACCCAACTCAGAAATTTGCAGAGCTTTTTTGGAAAAACTTGACCAAGAAAGGTCGTGTTAATGAGTTAAAACTGGGTATTGCGCTGTACTTCATGAACGGCATTGGAGAAGGCATTAAAACGTCTTTAAAAATGAAAGACATTGGTCTTGGCATGTTAAAAACCAAACGTATGAGCGTTGCTGAAATGTTTGGCGGACATGGCGTTAAAGACAAAAGTGGCTTTGATGCAATGCTGAAGAAGGCTTTTGAAATTGAAGAAGCCAAACTGAAAAAGTTTGATTCATAGGAGTAGTCACAATGGCTAAAAAAGAATATTCATTTTATCCAGGCTGCTCTTCTCAGAAGGGTGCCTCATCGTCTAACTACTTGGTTTCAACTGAAACCATGTGTAAAACCTTAGATATTCAACTGAACGAAATTCCTGATTGGAACTGTTGTTCAGCGTCTATCGGTTATGCTTCTGGTGGCGAATTGCCTCGTATGGCACTCAGTGCTCGTAACTTAGCGCTTTCTGAGCAAGCTAATCCAGACCAAGATGTTGTCGCAACGTGTGCTGCATGCTGGTTGGCAACAAAAGAGACCCATGAACGCCTTAATGAAGATGGCGATTTGATGGCAGAAACCAACCAAGCGCTTAAAGAAGCTGGACTTGAAGTAAAAGCTAACCAAAAAATTCGCCACATGGCTGAAGTTTTGGTTGAAGACTTTGGCTTTGATGCACTTGGTAGCCATGTAAAGAAACCATTAGAAGGCATTAAAATTGCCGGTTACGTTGGCTGCCAAACCAACCGTCCTTTCGGTATTGATGGTGAATCTTTTGAGAACCCTAAATACTTGGATAACATCATTGATGCAATGGGCGCAGAGTCCATTCCTACCTATGAGAAAAAAGTCCAGTGTTGTGGTGGTGCGTTAGCATTCTCTGAGCCTGAAAAGAGCCAAGAGATGATCAAAGGAATTATTGAAGCTGCTTATGATAATGGCGCTGACATGATTGCAACACCTTGCCCTGTATGCCAAATGAATACAGAGGTTTACCAAGATCAAATCAATGCTAAATACGGCACGAAATTCAAAATGCCTATCGTGTACTACAGCACATTAATGAGTGTTGCTTATGGTGCATCAGCTGCAGATTCGGCTTTAAACGGCCAAGTAATCAAAGCTAAACAGTTAGAAGATATTGCTTCAAAGTAATGTCTTGTAACAAAAAGGCCAGCCACTGAAAAGTGGCTGGCCTTTTTTTATGCAGAAATGAAACAATTACTGCCAGTTCATTTTTGTATAGTCAATTAACACCACGATGCACCCAACTCTCCAGGTTCAATTAACAAACCTTGCAAGTTAGCCTCAATAATTCGATAACCCACATTGCCAACCAATTTCTGCCGACTTTCATTCAACAAATACGTTGGGCTAATGGTAATTTGATTCTCTGCAGCCAAACTGTGGTCTTCTTCTAAGGCAGCGTGAGCTGCGCCCGAGTCTATGTTCACTTGAATAGCCTTTACATCAAAACCAAGCTCTGAGGCCAAATCATACAAAATGCCTCGCCTACCGATATTCTCTGCATCTTTAAAGAAGGCCTGCCTAGTCGCCCAAAGAAATGCATCAAATTGTGCTGATTCAACCTTTTCTTGCTCGATCAATAATTGAACTGCTTTCAAAAAGATATGAATACTCAGTGAGGATTTGGGCGTATCTCCCAGCCACACATCCCGGTGCATGTCTAAATAATCAAACTGTTTGGCCACCTTGTGAACATGAAGGTTATACCCTGCAACCCCCTCCTCTCCCCAGTTTTTCAGCATCATTTTATCCACCGCACCAAAGACGGAGAAAAA
This sequence comes from Methylococcales bacterium, assembly GCA_018672285.1. Taxonomy (GTDB): domain Bacteria; phylum Pseudomonadota; class Gammaproteobacteria; order JABHGC01; family JABHGC01; genus JABHGC01. The sequence continues at coordinate 1,131 of JABHGC010000208.1, read as the reverse complement.
GTGTAAATGCAGCTCTATTTGATCGCCATACTGCAGCTTAATTTCATCCAAACGCTTTTGTGCCGCATGCGCCCAAATACATAAAATATCGGTAAAATAGTCAACCCTTATTTTTTGTTCACTCATCCACTTTATCCTTTATCTGTTGTTTTTGTTCAGCTTTATCTTCATCAAACAAAATTTGATAGCCCATTCGATCAAGGTCATCAAATTGACCCGACTTAATCGCCCACAACAACGCACTCACAATGGCAATTAATATCGCAATAGACAAAGGGATGAGTAAATACAAAATATCCATGTTATTGGCTCACTTTTAACCGACCTAATCGCAATGCATTTAACACCACGATAATTGAACTCAAAGACATACCAATTGCCGCCATCCAAGGTTCAATAAAACCTGCTGCTGCCAATGGTAACGCCAAAAGATTATACCCCAGCGCCCACCATAAATTTTGCTTTATGATTTGCACTGTTTTTATCGCCACTGAAAACCCGAAGCTCAATACATCTAATTTTTCAGACAACAGAACGATGTCAGCACTGGTCTGCGCTAACTCAGTACCACTGCCCATTGCAATTGAAACATCAGCTGCCGCCAGAACAGGCGCATCATTAATGCCATCTCCAACCATGGCGACAATGGCACCCTGGGCTTGTAATTGTTGCACATAGGCCAGCTTACTTTCAGGCGTTTGCCGGCTCAGTGACTCATCAATACCCACTATCTCCGCAAGCGCATCGACGGCAACAGCGTGATCACCGCTTAGAATACTCAACTGCTTGCCACTAAGCGATGCCACTAAATTTTGAGCACCTTCACGAACCTCATCTTGTAGAGTAATGATTGCCAACCATTCACCGGCCCAGCCCAAATACAGCGGTGAACCTGTTTTGCCGCTAAATTGTGGCGCAGAATCTATTTTAAGCACCCCTTGTACAAACTGTTGCGTACCAATTGCCACCACCTGGCCTTGATAGCTTCCCTGCAAACCCTGACCAGGGATATTTTCAATACCCTCCACCGACACTGGATCGGTTATGGCTTGAAATGGCTTCGCCAAGGAATGTTCTGAGCGGCTTTCAAGACCTGCTGCTAGCGCCAAGCAAAAAGCTTCATCATGGCTT
>JABHGC010000034.1 GCA_018672285.1 Methylococcales bacterium | reverse complement strand
TTATTTAAAACAATTGATGAACGTGATACCGGTTAATCATATTGACCAATATTTGCGCAAACACACACACTTATTAAGGTAACGCTTATTTGCTGCTGATATAGGCATCCTTCAGACTCATTCCACTATTGGAAAATACTCTCAGTGTTTTAGAGCAAACCCTTGGTGAACCTCTTTTTAACCGGGTTGGTCGCAAACTAGAGCTGACAGATACTGGCAAAGTGACCTTAGAGTACGCGGAGGAAATCTTTTCACTCGGCGGTGAACTAGAAGAAATGCTTCGAAACAAACCCAAAAATCGCCCTATGGTTTTTAAGGTTGGCGTGACAGATGTCGTCCCTAAATCGATTGCTTACAGACTCATTGCACCGTCACTTCAATCAACAGATCCCGTGCGAATTGTCTGCAGGGAAGGCTCTCTAGAAACATTAATGGCCGAGCTTGCCATTCACAAAGTGGACTTAGTCATCGCCGATGGCCCCACACCTGCAAGCGTGAAAGTCCGGGGGTATAATCACCTACTTGGAGAGTGCGGCATTAGTTTTTTTGCCACACCCGCACTTGCAGCCACAATGAACTCAAGTTTCCCTCAAAACTTAAACAACGCACCACTCTTACTCCCAGGAGAAATGACTGCAGTACAAAGTAAAATTATTGAATGGTTTGAGACCCTAAATATCCACCCCCACATTGTGGGTGAATTTGACGATAGCGCACTGATGAAAGCATTTGGTCAAGCAGGCACTGGCATTTTTATTGCCCCTACAGCCATTGCCACCGAAGTCGAGAAACAATACAACGTGATTAGTATAGGCCAAACTAAAGAGGTCCTTGAGCAATTTTACGCCATCTCAGTGGATCGCAAAATGTCTCACCCATCTATTGCCGCCATTACAGAAACAGCAAGTGAGTGGCTATCATTAGAGGGAGCACCTACCAAAGAGACCGCAAAAAGGAAAAAATCATGAGCCAACCCACTGGCGCCACCAGCCCTACCGAGAAAGGCATCAACCATGCTCGCTGGGAAAAATCTTTCGACAAAATATTAACCCCTCTGGAAGAATTTATTCACCGGCAAACGACCAGTGGCCTGCTCTTAATGACCATGGCAGTCATTGCACTGTATTTGGCCAACAGCCAATATGCCGAGGCCTACCTGCATGTTTTACACACGAATATCAGCCTAAACATCGGCAGCTGGTCAATATCCATGAGTCTGCACCACTGGATTAATGACGCCCTAATGGCCCTGTTCTTCTTTGTGGTTGGCCTTGAGCTAAAACGAGAAATGCTGGTCGGCGAGCTAGCGCAAATCCGCAATGCAGCGCTACCCATAGGTGCTGCAGTTGGCGGCATGGTAATCCCTGCACTGATTTATTTTGCCATCAACCCTGGTGGGGATGCTGCAAATGGCTGGGGCATTCCAATGGCTACAGATATTGCTTTTGCCATAGGCGCCTTAGCATTACTGGCAAGCAGGGTCCCAAAAGCCCTAATCACCTTCTTGGTCGCCCTAGCCATTGTCGATGATTTAGGTGCCGTTGTCGTCATTGCCGTATTTTATACTGACACCATTGCTGTCACCCCGTTACTGGTTGGCGCTGGCATTATCGGTTTGATGCTTGCATTAAATCTACTTGGTGTACGTAAAACCATCCCATACTTTCTACTCGCCGTTCTATTATGGTTGGCACTGCTAAAATCCGGTGTTCATGCAACACTGGCTGGTGTCCTGGGTGCTTTAACTGTTCCAGCCATTCCTCGCTATGACCCCATACGCTTCAGTGAGCAAGTTAAAACACTCATGAAACGGTTTGATGCCAGTTATGAGCCAGGGAAAAGCATTATGACCAATACTGAGCTGCGCGCGGTTGTCCAAACACTGGAAAATGGCGTTCACGCTGTAGAAACCCCTCTCCAGCGATTAGAACATGCTTGGCACATGCCCGTTGCTTATTTGGTGATCCCGATTTTTGCGCTTGCCAATGCAGGTATTCCCATTGATATTAGCAGCCTTGGCTCAACCTTAAGCCACCCGGTTATGCTGGGAACTGCTTTTGGCTTAGTTTTAGGGAAGTTTATTGGCATTTCTTTAGTTTGCTGGCTCATGTTGAAGTGGAATATGGCGGTTTTACCAAAAGACACGCAGTTCAGCCAAATTATGGGCGTGTCCCTGCTCGCCGGCATTGGTTTTACCATGTCGATATTCGTTGCAGAACTGGCCTTTGCTGGTGAAGCAGACAATTTATTAATGGCCAAAACAGGTGTTTTATTAGCCTCGCTCATTGCCGGCATCAGCGGCTATATCTGGCTGCTTATGGTTAGCAAAAAGCCGGCTTAATCCTCAAGATCTTGCAAATACAAGGTATACAGCTTAGGTTCCATAATTGAATTAATGGGCACCTCCAACGGCTGTATATCTTTACCAAACACACCTGCCGCCTGCATCACCCCGTCATCAAGAAAACGAGTTACCGCATCAATCTGAAATTTTTCAGGAATTGGCTGGCTGACAGTCGCCAAATTAAACCCCCAAATGCCAAATGCGGGTATTGTAATGTGATAACTGTGCGTCTGGTCAAAAATAGACGACAGTGTTTTATGAATACTCCAGAAAGTCCTTCTGGTAAAAAAAGGAGAGGAACTTTGTGTCACCAACACACCATCCACATCCATACGCCGCTTAATCATGTAATAGAACTCACGAGAGTACAGTTTGTTTAACGCCTCGTTGTGTGGGTCTGGCATATCGATAATGACCCGGTCATACGGCTCACCAGGATTATTAATAAAGGTAAATGCATCAACATGGTGAATGGTGAGCTTTGGATCTTCTAAGCTATTCTCATTCAGCCGCGTCATCCCGGCAAAGCGTCTTGCCATTTTGGTAATGGCAGGGTCTATATCCACTAAATCAATCTGTTTAACATCATCATATTTCAGAACCTCTCTGGCAGCCAAACCATCTCCACCACCTAAAATCAAAACTCGGTCACGGTTACCAGGCAGTGACATCACAGGGTGAACCAATGCCTCGTGGTATCGGTATTCATCGCGTGCAGAAAACTGAATATGGCCATCAATATACAATCTCAACTCACCACGCTTTAGTGATTCGGTAAAAATAATACGCTGATAAGGGGTTTGCTCTTCATAAATCACTTGATCAAAATACAAGTGGTGCTCAGCATAACGCGTCAGTTGGGTGCCAAAGATGGTTAAGCCAATCAACATGAACAAAGTCAGAATAGCGCCAATTAATAGCTGTCTCGGGTAACGAACAAATTTTTTAAAAATCAAAATATTAATGATGGCCACAAGAATGTTCATCAAGCCAACGGCAAAAGAGGAACGAATCAAGCCTAATGTGGGGAGCAAAAGCAAAGGAAACATTACCGAGCCAAATAACGCTCCAACATAATCTAGCGATAGGACATTGGCTATATTGTCTTTAATATTGGTTTTTTCACTTAAAATGCGCGTTAAAATTGGAATTTCCAAGCCAACCAAAGTACCTATCACAATAATAAAGCCATACATCATAATGGAGTAAAAGGCATTCAGCTCAGCAAACGTCACAAATAAAGACAAACTACAAAGTCCACCAATAAAAGAGATAACCACTTCAATTAATATAAATCGGCCAATCAAGTCGTGCTCAACCCAGCGAGATAAGAATGAACCGATTCCCATGGCAAACATGAAGACACCAATGGTAATACTAAACTGGTAGACACTGTTACCTAACAAATAACTCGATACCGCCGCAATAATGAGTTCATAGGCAATACCACATAGCGCCACAATGAGAATTGAAAAGAGTAAGACCCAGGTACTTTTGAGTGTATTTTGATTGGTCATATTTTTTACTATCGACTGAAAAAAGGACTATTGATTTTATACAATGAAAAGCCCTTTTCCTTTTCCTGTCATTTCAACAAGAAAAGAAAAAGGGCTTAACTTTGCACCGATCTAAGATGGGTAAACATTCTTCCCTTCTAGGCAGAACGCATTACTTATTTACCCGAAGAATAACTACCTGATGAGCTTCGGCTCTTAGCAGATGCAGTTGATCTAGATTGCGCTGCTGAATGGTAGTTTTTAGGGCTCATTCTCATATTTGAAAAACGATTTGAGCTAATGCCCGCGCCGCGCTGACGACCCAACATTGAACCGATCAACATGCCCGCCATTAAACCCATACCACTGAAGCCTGCATCACGCTGATAACCATTTTGAGTATCCGTTGCGATAAACCGGCTACCTGCTTCGTCAATCTCAACGGTGAAGAGCTGTTTCTCACCGGAATCATGCAGGCCATTGGCATTCGCATCCGCAAAACCTTCAAAAGAGCCATCGCTTTTACCAGCAAAACCCAAAGTATTGGCTGAAATTTGTGCTTCATTCAAGCTAATTGCTGTATCAGTGGCGAAATCTTTAATTCTGATATCTTTTTGCGCTTGAGTTAGCTCATCAGGCAGCTCACCTTCATTGGCATTAAAATTAACAAACGACTTAGAAACGACATCCAAGACTTTATTTAAATCAACAACTTCAACATCACCACCACCGCCACCACAGCCAGTAAGTATCATGCATGCGCCGATCAAACCTGAAATGTGCAATTTTATCATTACTTTATATCCTTAAATTAATCTTGAATCGTACAATCCGACACCTTTTCAAGCTTATAGCTTATACCAAAAGTACAGCTTATGCAGCCCATCCTCATAGTAGTCTTTTAACTGACCAATTTCCTTAAACCCTGCGGACTCTAGTGGTTCAAATATCGTTGGGATATTCGATGGGAATGTCACCAAAACTGCTCGCCCTTCCCATTCTTTCACTCTATCAATGGCAACTTGGCAATCAGCAGCAGTAAACTGCCCTGCTTTTTTCTTTCCAAAACTAAATTTGCCAACTTTTTTGGCCCCCCAACCTATGCCATACACCCCTTCGGTCTCATCAATTTCACCCAAATGATTAAATTCTAAAATAACCTCCTCAGGCTCAATATCAACAGGATCAATATCACTTAAGGACAAACCATAAAGAAGCTGCGACTCACCGGGTTCGAAATAATCGGGGATCGAAAACTCTTCTTGAAACCCCATCGACAAATACAGCTCAATGGCTTTTTGGTAGAGCGGCTCATCATCTTCAGGGTCAATATAATCACTGGTGGTCACAAATAGCTTGTGTACATCGTACCCCTTGGCAATTTCCAGCAACTCTTTCATCATAGTCTTACCATGACCCCGCCCTTGGTAATCAGGGTGCATATACGTCCATGAGAGCCAAGCTCGTCGATCCGTCCCTTCTATTGGCCTTAAGCCCGTCACCCCAATAATAGCCCCATTTAACGTCAGCACATACTGCTCATCCAAACCTTGATTATGGTAACTTTCTTCGGCTTCCTCTGCGTCGTCCTCATCTGTTGCATCAATCACTCGAATGACGGCTGCAACATCATCTTCTAGCATTGGCCGTAAAGATATTGACTCGTCCACTCCACTACTCCTGTGTATTTAATTCACTAAATCATATCGTAATCACACTGGCATTTTTAGCATTTTTACACTATTACTCATATATCCCTATTGATAAAATAATCACTATGAACCCAACCATTTTAGTTGTTGACGACGAACCCTTTAACATCGAGATCATCGAGGCACACCTAACCCCTCAATATCACTGTGTATCAGCAGAGGACGGCGCCATTGCATGGCACCTACTAGACAAAAACCCTATGCAGTACAGCGTTGTGTTGCTGGATCAAATGATGCCCAACATGACCGGGCTAGAGCTGTTGAAAAAACTTAAAGGCGATCGCCGTTTTAAACATTTACAAGTTATTTTACAAACGGCCAAAGCGCGCCAACAAGACATGATGGAAGGTATCCAAGCTGGCGCTCAATTCTACCTGACCAAGCCTTTTGAAAGCGCGATGCTAAAAACCATGGTGAAAGCGGCCATCAATGACTATGAACTACACCAAGAATTAAACCTAAAAATTGCACAACAAAACAAAGTCATGGAGACCATGATTCAAGGCGATATGACGTTTATTTTCAAAATGTTACAAGACGGCAAAGATTTAGCAAGCGCGATTGCCAACCTATTTCCTGAACCACAACGTGTGCTAAATGGCTTGTCTGAGCTCATCACCAATGCCATTGAGCATGGTAACTTAGGCATCACCTACAAAGAGAAAACAGAATTACTCAAACAAGGCCGCTGGCTAGAAGAAGTGAACGAGCGGCAAGCGCAAGACCAATATAAAAATAAAGTAGTCAATATCGTCTGCGCCAAGCATAAAGACCGAGTCAGCGTTACCATTACAGATGAAGGTGAGGGTTTTGACTGGGAACAGTATTTACAAATTGACCCAGCCCGTGCATTTGACCCTCATGGGCGAGGCATCGCCATGGCAAATCTAATGAGCTTTGACAAGCTCACCTATCTTGGACCTGGCAACAAAGTTGAAGCCAGAATCACCATTGATCAAGATTAACACTAAATTCAAGCACCTTTAGCCAGCGTCTCAACCAGTACAGCACTGACCTCTTCCAACAACACTTTAATTTGTGCCAATAACGCCTCTCCCTCAGAGAGATTACCCAGCCCCGCTTGCATCTCTAGCTGGTAACACACTTTAGCCAGCGCCAAGCCACCAACATAACTACTCGACCCTTTCAAAGAGTGCGCCGTTCTCTCAACTAATACTGCATCCTCACAAGACAAAGACTGAGTGAGTACCGCTATTTTATTGGGCATATCATCTAAGAAAATTTGCAGCGCCCCTTCAAAACCTTCTTCTAGGTTTTCCTTCAGACGAACCAATGCTGCAGGGTCAAAAGCCAAACTGGGGGCACCACTCTGCTCTGTTTTTTGGGTCACGACCAATTCTTGTAAGAATTCATCCTGATCATCAGTCCAGTAGCTTAATCCAGCTGCCATTTTGTCAATATTTTCAGATCGACTTAAAAACTTGGCTTCTTCCATGTCAAAATTAATCGCACCATGACCCATAAAATTTTTCAAGACTTTAAGCATGACATGCCGCTCAATATGAGAGATATAATCCTCTTGATCGGTCAGATAAATTTCCACTACTCGCTCAACACTATCTCCCACCAAAGATTTTAGCCTGGCAAATTGCTGAGCGATACTTTGTGTCTGTAACTGCAACGTTTCTTTTTCAGGCACCGGTTTTAAAACATTATCAGGCAGCCATTTTTGTAAGGTTTCCAGTAAAGATTCTAGAACCACAGGCTTAGATAGATAGTCATCCATGCCTGCGGCCTTACAACGCTCCCGATCTCCAGGCAGTGCATGTGCGGTCATCGCAACAATCGGCATAGATTGATACCTTTCTCCATCAAGCCTCCTAATGGTTTTTGATGCCTCAAAACCATCCATTTCAGGCATCTGACAGTCCATCAAGACCAGATCATACACTTGCTGTTGAACCGATTTTACCGCCTCCAAGCCATTTTCTGCAATATCGGCTCTAAAGCCCAATTGTTTCAACATGGTTAGGGCCACTTTCTGGTTAAACACATCATCCTCAACAAGCAAAACCTTCGCCTGCTTTACCTTATGGTGCTCTTTCAAGCTATATTTTGTAATTAACTCTTCTCGGTCTTCTTGCTGAAAAACCAAAGACAAGCAATCTTGAAGCTGGCCATAACGTATCGGCTTGGTAATATAGGCTGAAATTCCAACTTGGCGCGCCAAAGAACCATCACCTCTGCGGCCAAAACTGGTCAGCAACACCATCTTTGCCGACTCAGGTAACAATGGCTGTAATGACTTCGCCAGATCAAACCCCTCCATATCAGGTAGGTTTTGCTCTATTACGACCACATCATACTTATCTGGTGATTCCTTTACTTTTTGCAGTGCGATCTCAGCTCTACTCGCCCCATCAAAGGCTAAATCCCAGCCTTTAAAAACTTCCTCAACGACTTTTCGTCGTTGCCGATTATCATCCACAATTAATGCCTGATACTGACTTAATTGCATTTTAGCCGAGCCACTATCACGCACTTGTAAAGAAGGTTTTAGCTTAACCATAAAATAGAAAGTACTACCCTCACCTAGACAGGATTCCAACCAAATTTTACCGTGCATTTTTTCAGTTAATTGCTGGCTAATAGCCAACCCCAGGCCTGTTCCGCCAAATTTTCTGGTTGTTGAATCACATGCTTGCTCAAATTTATTAAAAATAACAGGCTGCACAGCTTCAGGAATACCAATCCCCGTATCTGTTACAGAAAATTTAAGCTCAATTTCTGAGTCATTATTGGCTAAACACGTTACCTGAATTCTCACCTCACCATCAGAGGTGAACTTAATGGCATTCCCCGCAAGGTTTATTAATATTTGTCGTAATCGAGTCGGATCACCATTCACCCAGCTCGGTACCGAGGCATCCGTCAAACAAATAAGTTCGACCTTTTTTTCGTGCGCTCGTGTCGCCATAATTTCAACGACACTGTCTATTGTCTGACGCAACTGAAAATCAACCGACTCCATCGTTAATTTTCCAGCTTCAATTTTGGAAATATCAAGAATATCGTTAATTAAGGTCAACAAAGAATCTGCACTACTATAAGCAATAGAAACAAATTCATCTTGCTCCGATGGCAGTGCACAGTGCTTCAGCAAGCTCAACATACCCAACACCCCATTCATTGGGGTACGTATTTCATGGCTCATATTGGCTAAAAATTCTGATTTTGCTTGAGATGCTTGCTCCGCTTTTAGCTCAGCAATCTTTCGTGTTTGAATTTCTTGCTCAGAAAAAATTGCACTTGTCGCCAAAAAGGCATAGGTATTCAGTAACTGAATTTCCATTTCACTGCACGTATCTCTATCACCTTGATAGACATAAAGCACACCAAGTCGGTGATGGTCATTCATCAATGGCAAACAAACAAAGGCCTTAATGCCTTCGTTTCGAACCAAGTCACTCAACTTATATTTACTGGAAAGGTGGTCGTTACTAGAAATCACATGATCTGAGGTAAAGGCCTCATCCGCTAATCCCCCACGCCTGAAGACCATGTTACGGATAAACACATCACTTAAACCTTCCGTGTAGACTTGGCAGAATGCGCCGTCATCCACATCTAAAAAGGCCAAACAAGCCGCTTGTGAGCGGGTAAATAGAATGGCCGTTTCGAGGATTTGTTGAAGCGTTTTTTTAAGGGTTAATGATTGCTCTGGCTCAAAGCCAATATCGCCACCACAAATCACCGCATGTTTCATTACAAACCTCGCCTATACATATCTATCTAAAGTATAGGCAAAAAGTCACGTTTCATCCGCTAAGCGAAGTAATCAACGGCAGTATCTGTACTCATTTGCACAACCGCCTGCTGCTGAGCAACATCATTCTCTTCATTTAGCTCATCAGCCCCCTCACCAGATAGGCCTTGCTCACTCTCATCTGCATCATATTCAGCTTGATCTTTAAACGCTTCTTGTGAAAGCTCAGCATGAACATCATCAAAGCCTGCATCTTCTAACATTTCTTTTAATCGTGGCAACGCTTGCTCAATTGCCTCTTTGGTTAACCCATGCTGAGCATTAAAAACCACACTCGTTTGCTCATTTTGCGTGGTCATTTTAACTTCAACAGGCCCCAAGTGATGAGGGTTCAGCCGAATACTCGCTTGCTGAATTTTATCCGTCACCATGGTCGTAATTTTTTGCCCAAGTTGAGGTGCCCACTCGGGTGAACCAATTGGCTTATTGATGCTATATGTCGTCACCGCAGGCCTCGCACTTGCAGCTCCTAACGTCTGACCAATTTGCTGCAATGCCTTACCTTGACCTTGCAATACCAACCCAGGCGCATCCAGTTTTCCATCCGTTTTTATGGCAGCGTCACTCGCGCCAGAAGGTTTACCTAACTGCTCTCTCACTTGCTGCAAACGCTCACCAATACCGGCAAATAACGACTCAGACTTAGCCCCTGTATTGGATCGATACCGCCCCTGGTCAACATCATCGACCTCACCATCATCAGCGTCGACAGCCTCGTCTATGGCAATAGATTCATTCTCTACGGCCGCTTTAACTGTTACTGGCGCTACAACCGGAACGGTTTCTGCTGCCGCTTGTGTTAACTCAATTGAATCAGACAACGGGTTGACCGCAACGTCACTGGCTACCGCTTCACTCGCGACAGCCTGACCTACAACAGCGACGTCAGTTTTCTTAGCAGTTTCAGTTGCCCCGACCTCCTTAGATGCATCTTTCGATTTGGCATCTTTGGTAGCGGCAACGTTTTGCCGTTTCTCTGCTTTCTCTGTTGTTTGTGGCTTATCCGTTTTTTCTGAGCGCGTTTGTTTTTGAGCCGAAACTCGATCATTTTGTTCTGGTTTGCGTGCCTTTACTTCACGGTCGGCTTTATCTAACTGTTTAGCAAACCCCTTAGAATCGCCCGCACTAGAAGCACCACCAGGTTTTTTTTGAGGCGCCACGCTCACCACTGGCACATCCGCTTTAAAATTCATCTCGCCCAACAGCGAAAACCCATTCGTTGCCACGACCTACTCCATCTATATTATTTTTGTACGTACAAAGAAAGAAGCAAAAAAGATACCAACTACCACAACCTAAGCACTCATTATTTTAAAGCCAGGTTCTATCTCAGTTGAGTGTAACTAAACGAAAAATTAGGAAGCCAATACTGACTGACTTAGCAAACGACAATTTACACCGCTAATCTTCGTGCAAATATTTGCTGCGAGTGTTCATCCATCACTTGCTGCTCACGTTTATCAGCTTGCTTTTGTTCTTGCTGCTGGCGTTTATCCGTGATTTTTTGCAAAGAAGAATGCCTAGCATGCTCTTTTAGCCAGGATGATTTTTTCATACTCACATCATGCTTAGCCTGCTGAATCGCCATATGTTGCTGCGTGATGCCTTTATCTAACTTATCTAAGAAGCGCCTAAATTCTTGCAGGCGTATGGCTGATAATTGGCTGCCCGAGGACTGAAAACGACGCATATAGTCTGCACGCATAGTCACTAAGCTTTGCAGTTGCGCTTCAAGATCGCGCAAGGACATCTGGCTCTGACCCATTTTCTGGGCAGCGGCTGTTTCTTTCTGTTCTGCCATTTTAACAATGGGCTGTAATCTTTTTGACGCTAACATGACAATTCCTCAACGCTTATTTTATCGCGACCAACCCCAACAAAATACAGGTATTACTACCCAGGAGCCTCCTCGTTTAGCCCAAGCATGGTCATCAATTGCTCAATACTGGTTTGCGTATTGACTGCATCCCCTATATTTTGCTGCAAAAATGCCTGCAACACAGGGAAATATTGAATCGCTTCATCGACCTTTGGATCACTACCTGCAGAATACGCGCCAACTGTAATCAAATCTCGATTTTGCTGGTATGTTGAATAAATCTGCTTAAAGCGATTAGCCGCTTTTTGCTGTAAATCGGACGTAATTTCAGGCATAACACGACTGATCGACTGCTCAATATCAATCGCTGGATAATGTCCTGAATCCGCTAAATGTCGTGATAAAACAATATGGCCATCTAAAATCGCACGCGAGGCATCGACAATAGGGTCGCTTTGATCATCCCCTTCAGCTAAAACCGTATAAAAAGCGGTAATAGAGCCTCCACCTTTGGTGCTCGTACCAGCCCTTTCTACTAATTGAGGGAGCTTAGCAAAAACAGAAGGTGGGTAACCTTTAGTCGCTGGCGGCTCATTAATAGCCAAACCAATTTCACGTTGTGCCTGTGCAAATCGAGTTAAAGAATCCATTAACAGCAAAACTCGCTTGCCTTGTGCTCTGAAATATTCAGCAATGCTAGTTGCCAACATTGCACCATGCATTCTCATTAATGGCGGATCATCAGCGGGTGAAACCACAACCACCGCCCTTTTCAAGCCTTCTTCGCCTAAATTATTTTCAACAAATTCTTTGACCTCACGGCCCCGCTCACCAATCAACCCGACCACGGTAATATCTGCATTGGTATACCGGGTCATCATGCCTAACAACACACTTTTTCCTACACCACTACCGGCCATCAAACCAATACGTTGACCTAAGCCAACGCTTAACAATGCATTTATTGACCTTATACCCACATCTAATGGCTCCCTAATTGGGAAGCGATTTAGTGGGTTTTGCGTCTCTCCATGTAAAGAGGTTTTTGCATCTAAATCAAGCGGCCCTTTATCATCTAAAGGATCACCATTGCCATCAACGACTCGACCTAACAATCCATCACCAACAGCAGCAACGCCTGCATGTTTTTTAGGAACGACTCTTGAGTTAGGTGACAAACACGTAAAATGGCTAGAGGGCATTAGGTAAATTTTATCTTCTGAAAAGCCAACCACCTCTGTTTTTATTTTCTGTCCCATGCTTTCAACAACACACTCACCCCCCATTGGCGCACGACACCCTGTTGCCTCCAACGTGAGACCAACCATCCTCGTCAATTTTCCCTCGACAGGAAATTCAGTATCAGCACCTTGTAACCGAGCTTTATAGCGTGAAAACCGGCCTTTCCATACTGTATTACGGTCAGTGGCTATCATTCAGAAGGCTCCAGTTCAACCGCAACACTGTCTGGATCCACGTTCAATAATGTTGCAATCGTTTCTTTTAATCTAGAGGAAAGTGTCGCATCTATTCTAGACATATCAGTAATGACTTCACAGCCTCCACGATGAACTCCGGCATCAACAATGATTTCGTGACGCTCGGGCAAACTTAAAAAATTCTGCCCCTCAGCAATTAATGCCGCATCATCTGGGTGGCATTTTATTTTCACATGCCGCGCTGATATCGGTAATAAATCCATCGTTTTTTGAATAATTTGAACAATACATTCTGGGGTTGTTTTTATTTCATGCTGTAAAACTTGTGTGGCAATTAATTGAGTCAAACCGACCAACTCAGATTCAACTTGGTCATCCATTTGCTTTAACGGGTAATCTAAAAGATTGATTAATGACTCGTAAGTCTTTTGAATATCAGATATATTTTCACCGGCCTTCGACAACCCCTCTTGATGACCATATTCAAACCCTTCGGCATGGCCTTTTTCACTGCCCTCAACCTTCCCCTCTTCATAGCCTTGTTTATAAGCTTCCTCATACGCTTGCTTTTGAATTTCCTCAAGCGCATCAGCAGTGATCATCTCTTTCTGCTCTTCAGGTTCTACCCCACCTATGGTGACATCAGGCACACTCCAAGCATCATAGTTCTCTAGTGAATCAGCACTGAGTACTTTAGACCATTTCGTCACCACCGCCTCCTAACATGATTTCACCGGCATCCGACATGCGTCTTGCGATAGAAATAATTTCTTTCTGAGCACCTTCTACCTCACTTAATTTAACAGGCCCACTGGCCTCCAAATCATCTTTGAGCATTTCAGCTGCACGTTTAGACATATTTTTAAAGATTTTTTCTTTCAACTGCTCCTCAGCCGCTTTCAGTGCCAGCAGCAAATTATCGGTTGAAACTTCACGAAGCAAGGCTTGAATACCACGGTCATCCACTTCATTAAGGTTATCAAAGACAAACATTTTATCTTGAATCTGCTGCCCCAAGTCAGCATCAACTTCTTTGATCTGATCCATGATATCAGCTTCAATAGAGCCCTCAACCAAGTTAAGAATTTCAGCCGCCGTTTTAATACCACCAATGGAAGAGGTTTGAGCATTACTTTTACCGGAGAATTGGCGCTCCATGACTTCATCTAACTCTTTCAATGCGGCAGGTTGAATACCATCTAAGGATGCAATCCGCATCATAATATCAGAGCGTACTCTTTCAGGAAAATGGCCTAAAACCTCTGCTGATTGCTCTGATTCTAAATAAGATAAAACAATGGCGATAATTTGAGGATGCTCTAAACGGACGAACTCAGCAACAGATCTTGCCTCCATCCATTTTAATTGCTCCAAACCTTTTGAATTACGACCCAGTAAAATTCGGTCAATCATACCTGACGCTTTATCGGCACCTAAAGCGCCTTCGAGCATTTTTCTAACATAATCATCGGAGTCAACACCTAATGCCGTTTGAGTTTGAATGACTTTAATAAAGTCATTCATCACATATTTTGCATGATCCTGAGTCACGTTACTTAACTCCGCCATTGACATACCAACCGCCTGCACCTCTTTAGGTCCCATGTGCTTCATTACCATGGCGGCTTCTTCTTCACCGATGGACATCAAAAATATCGCAGCCCGCTCGACACCGGTCATATTCTCTGGAGATTCATCTAACATAGCTATTTACCCTTCTTCAGCGCCAGCCCATTTTTTGATCACCTGAGCCACACGCTTAGGATCTTCTTTGACGATTTCTCGTGCTGCCTTAACCTGCATTTCAAAGGTTTTTGGCGACTCCAACTTAAACATTTCTTCAATTTCTTCTTCCGTCTGCCCATCAGCCTCAGCCGCTGCGGCAGCTTCTTGCGCTGCAGCCTCTTTCTCTCTTGTGGCTTGATCCTCAACCATTTGTTGCTCTAGCTGAGTCTGCTCTAGATTAAGCATCTCTTTTGTTTTAACCGGTGCAACCATTTTCTTCATCGTTGGCCGTAATAAACCAAATACCAAATACAGTACGAATAAAGCACCTAGCCCTTGTTTCACCGCATCCATAAACCAGGATTGTTCCCAAATAGGCAACTCAGGTAAATCACCCAATGGCTCTGGCTCATAAAAAGCTTCGTTAATGACATTAATACTGTCACCTCGTCCAACATCAAAACCAATGGCACGCTTAGCGATATCTTCTATTCTGAGTAATTCTTCCTTACTGCGAGGAACAACAATCGTCTCACCTTTGTCATTCAAGGTACGCTTATGATCAACAACCAACGCCACTGATAACCGTGTTACCTCACCCGTAGATCGTTTAGTATGTGTCACATTTCGGTCTAGCTCGTTATTTTTAACCGTTTGACGTCTAAAGTTAGAAGAACCATTACCACCTGCTTCCTCACCTTCACCTGCATTTTCTGGTGCATCACCGGTCAGTGGTGGTTGGTTAGATAACGCGCCAGGAATGCCGGCAGCAAAATTATTGTTTGAACGCTCTTCAACCGAACGCTCACTTCTCACCGCAGGGCTATCTGGTTCATAAGACTCTTGCGTACTTTCAGAAATGGTAAAATCAACTTCAGCACTGACTTCAGCACGAACCCCGTCAGGACCTAAAAAAGAAGACAGTAATGCTTCTATGCTGTTTTCAAAATTACCTTCAATTTTCTTTTTGTAGTCTAACTGCTTGGTACTCACGACCATTTCATCGTCAGCACCTGCGCCTTTCAACATATTCCCTTTATGATCCACAACGGTAATGGCATTGGTTTCTAAATTTGGCACACTTGCTGAGACTAAATGAACAACGGCTTCAACTTGCCCTCTTTCTAACGCACGCCCTGGATATAACTTCACATAAACAGATGCTGATGGCTTTTTACGTTTACGGATAAAGACAGACTGACGAGGCACAGCCAGATGAACTCGGGCATTTTCAATATTACCCAATAGAGAGATGGATCTTGCCAGCTCGCCCTCTAGTGCACGACGATGTCTTGAGTTTTCGGCAAATCGTGTTGTACCAAAAGGCACCTCTTGATCTAATAACTCATAACCTGTACCCGAGGCTCTCGGCAAACCTTCACTCGCCAGCAACATTTTGGCTTCATGGGCTTTATTGGCAACGACAGAAATGTGCCCTGTGCTGGTATTAATTTTGTATTCGATCTGAGCCTTCGTCAACAATTCGGCGACTTGCGCCACATCTTTGTCAGAGCTCACACCAGACAAAGCGGTATAAACGGGGTCTTGAGACCACATCACCACAGAAACACCAATCGCAACACTTGCAGCAATCGCCAACATCATCGTTATCTGGCGAAAAATTGGCTGACCTTTAATCGTCGATAAAGTGATTGTTGGCTGCTCAATATCCAAACTACCGGGTGATAACATACTACCCGCTGCCGCATCTGCTGCGGGAATTGGAAGCTGTTGACCTGCTTGCGCTGAATCTGCCATGATATTTAACCTTTATTCCGATATTAGACTTGGATGTTCTTCACTTCTTTATAGGCTTCTATCAATTTATTACGAACCTCAACGGCTGCCTGAAAGGCTACCCCTGATTTTTGTGATGCAAGCATCACATCAGAAAGGTTCACATTCCCCTCACCTCTGACATATTGCTCTTGCAAACTGCCAGAATTTTTTTGCAAACCATTAACCGTGTCGATTGATTGTTTTAATAGAGAGGAAAAATCCGCAGCTGAGCCCTGCTGTGTTTCAGCAACCGTATTGCTACTCTGTGCTTGGGCTTGCATGACGCGCATTTGCGAAAGTACTTGGTTGATTTCTAATCCAGACATAATATTGTCCTCTGTGACGTTACCCATAACGATGCATAAACTAGGCCAAGCGACCTAAAATATCACAATATTTTATATTTAGAGGGAATTCAAACACATAGGATAAAATAAAAACCAAACGAGCGTTCAGTTTTTGACACACACTCAACCTGGGATAGCGACACCACAATCACGCATTTTAGCCAATTTATACCTTAAGGTTCTTTGGCTGATCCCTAATTGTTCTGCAGCCTCTTTACGAGTGATGTTTTTAGTTTTCAAGACATCCACAATCATTTGCGCTTCTGTTGATTGAAGGCCATCACTTAAACAAGACTGTTCACTTTCTGACACCGTGCTTGCTACGAGCGATTCTTCAAACTGCAAACTCTCAGCAGTGATTTGATCACCTAGGCACAAGATCAAAGCTCGCTGAATGACATTTTCCAATTCACGAACATTACCAGGCCACGAATAGCACTCTAATGATTTTTTTGCACACTGGCTAAAATACGGTAGTAACCCACCCGCTTGATAATATTTCCGTAAAAAGAATTCTGCCAACGGAATAATATCATTTGCTCTTTCAGCCAAAGGTTTCACTGACAATGGAAACACATTCAATCGATAGTATAAATCCTCTCGGAATCGCCCAGCAGACACTTCATCTTGCAAGCGTCGGTTTGTTGTCGCCACAATTCGAACATCTAGCGAAATTGTCTTTCGACCGCCTAACCGCTCAACTTCTTTTTCTTGTAAAACACGAAGCAATTTTGCTTGCAGACCTAAGTCCATTTCTGAAATTTCATCTAATAACAAGGTGCCACCTTCTGCCTGTTCAAATTTCCCCGGCATGGATTGATACGCACCTGTAAATGCCCCCTTTTCATAGCCAAATAAAGTTGCTTCCAACATATTCTCAGGGATAGCAGCGCAATTAATAGCAACAAACGGCCCCTCACTTTTAGGCGATGACAAGTGAATTTGCTTAGCAATCACTTCCTTACCGACACCGCTCGGCCCATGAATCATCACCGCAACATCTGTTGCTGCCACTCGAGACACTAAATTCAACAATGATTGCGTCATAGAGTCAACGGCAACCACATCAGAATTATGACAATATTGCGGCATGTATTGCTTAACCGAGGTCATAATTTGATCCAGCTCTAGCGGCGTCGAAAAATAATCACTCGCCCCCATTTTCAAAGCGGCTATCGCTTGCCGAACGCTACCAGTGGGGGATATTAAAAGGGAAGGAAGGTTATAATGAGCATGTTGTAACCATGCCAAAATCGGTTGTTTTTCGATCATCAGCTCTGCATCAGAGATGAGCATATCAACAGGCTGCGACCGAAGCACATCAGCAACGCCACCACCGCTCACCATTTCGATCATTAAATAGCCTTCTGCAGCTAAATGATCTGACAGCTGTGTTTGTACTTGTTTGTCCGAAATAACGAGAAGAATGGTCGATTGTTTCATATTGCCCCCTTCGAGCGATATGTGTCGTATTAGTACAGGTTGTAGTGCAAGTACCATGCCGACTTTAAAGACCACTTATATTTCAATTGGTTATAAATGAATTATTCACTAAAGGTCAAATTTCTGCCACTTCATCTGTCTTTTGAAGGCCATATTTTCTTATTTTTTCGACAAGCGTGGTTCTTCTCATGTTCAATAAACGTGCAGCATGTGCAACAACACCATCTGTTTCTTCAAGCGCTTGCTGAATTAACTGGGATTCTAGATCCGCTAAATGCTGCTTTAAATCCATTCCATCGGTTGGAATATGTGCCCCATTAATCTCCGCAATTGAATCACTCACTTGCTGTGCTGTTGGCAAAGCATCAGGCATGACGGCTTGAGCGCCTAGTTGAGGCAACTCTGCTGAAGGAATAAAATCACTCATCTCCATAGGCTCACCACTTTGCACCTGCATTTTTTCTGGTAAATCACTTGCGTCAGCAACACCATAAGGCTTAATAATGGCTAACCGCTCAATCATATTGGCAAGCTCTCGGACATTACCAGGCCAGCGGTAACGACACATTGCTAAGACGGCTGTTGGTGTTAACCTTACTGACCCTCTGTTTTCATGCTCAATACGCTTAATTAAATCTTCAATCAGAAGAGGAATATCTTCTTGCCGCTCACTCAAACAAGGCATATTAATAGGAAAGACATTCAAGCGGTAAAACAAATCTTCTCTGAATTTTTCAGTGGTAATCGCATCTTCAAGATTACGATGGGTTGCTGCCACAATTCGAACGTCAACTTTAATGGTTTTACTACCACCGACTCGCTCAAACACACGCTCTTGTAGTACCCGAAGCAGCTTTACCTGCATTGGCATACTCATATCACCGATTTCATCTAAAAACAGCGTGCCACCTTCAGCCATTTCAAAGCGGCCTTTACGTGTGGAAATAGCACCTGTAAATGCCCCTTTCTCATGCCCAAACAGCTCACTCTCAAGCAAATCGGGTGGAATGGCACCACAGTTAATTGGCACAAAAGGTTTATTTCGGCGCTTTGAATAATAATGAACGTTCCGAGCCACCACCTCTTTACCCGTGCCTGAATCCCCCAAAACCAACACATTGGCGTCGGATTCTGCAACTTGCTGAATCATGGTACGCACGACCTGAATGGGCCGACTGTTACCCACTAAGCTGCGGAACAACTCAACCGGGCGCTGGTCACTCGCTTTACTAAAACTCTCTTTAAATAATTCCGCTTGGTGCAAGGTATTGGCTAATTGCCCATGCTGAAGTGGCAAAGCCAGCTCACCAATGACATTTTTAAGCTCATCCCCCATCATCACAGGCTGCTCTAATGTGTCATTTAACATTAAAATAGGCATGGATGGCACTTGTTCAGATAATTTACTCACAAACGCTCTTTGGTCACCTAAGTCTTCGCAATAGCCAACAATAATCGCAAAGCCATCGATTTTCCCCTCCGCTTGTTCGCAACTGCTGTGAGTCGTCACTTGATACCCCATGAAGGACAACACTGTCTTAATATGCTCAGTGCGTTCTTCATTAGTATCAATAATATGGATCAATTCTTTAGACATGCAACTCACCTGTTATCCGCCGATCAGTCAAGCAAATGCACAACCGATCAAAACAAAACGTTATATTTCAAGTTAAGCACAGATTGCTAAGATGTCAAAAATTTGTCACTCACGATTGCTTTGCTAAAGCCACTTCTCGACGGTGGCGTCGAAAAATTAACTTTGCCAGTAGATCAAAAAACACATCACTACCCTGCTGAATGTCGACTAAAACATGACCGCCTTCTAAGGCGCCTACTTCACCACTTAATTGCAAAGGTTTAGGGGATTGATCCAAGTACACCTCTAACTGCACCTTCTGCCCCATCTGCGGCAAGTTAACTGCTTGCCACGTAATTCTGCGCTCATTCAATTGAAATGGCATATCTACCGCCTGCCCTTGGTTCTGTAGCACTAAATCACTCACCAAAGACATCAACACATTCAGCTTTGTATTTAATATGGCAAAATCTGCTTGGTACTCAGCGTACTCATCCACATTTTCACTGACATTTTCCTCCAGTGCGGCAAGCAAGGTCAGTACTTGAATGTTTTGCCGGTCAACTCGACTCCAATCAACATCAGTGGCGACTTGCCAAGCCACACCACCCACCTCATTCAATGTGAGGTAATCTGCCATCCAGGCATTAACCATCTGTTTATCTCCAAAAATATTCAATATACGGGAATACGCCTCCTGCCGCATCTTACCAATCGCTAACATAGCAATACCATTAAGTACTGTTTTTACTAGAATTTTTCCAGATGTGTTGCTTTACTTAAGGCATAAATATCACGTTTCGAAATTAACACAGGAGTCACAGCATGCCTGAAAGACGAAAAATCCCAAGAATCCCTTACAAAGCACAAGTGGCATTAGAACACCCTGACGGAGAATTTTCGTCTGTTCAAGCTTACGACCTGAGCATGAAAGGCATCAGCATCGAACAAAACAATCCTGCCGATGTTGGCAAGCGTTACATCATTAAAATGGACATACCCCATTTAGAGGTAAAGAAAAAAATTCGTGCAGAATGCATTGTTTACGGCCTTTTCCCGCAACAAGACCACTTTAGAGTTGGTATGCGTATCGTGCACTTAAGCATGGCCGATACCCAGTGGTTAAGAGACTACCTAGACGATCGTACTCGGCTTCATTAAAAGCCCAGCTAGCCCGCATAATCCTCTATGCGGGCATTTAAATTATTCAACACAAAAGCTTCCGCATCCTCAGCAACGACAGGTTTACTGTAATAATACCCCTGTGCTAACGCACACCCAGCCTCACGCAGTATCTCCAACTGCCCTATTTCTTCCACCCCTTCAGCGATCACATCCTTATCCACCGCATGGCCTAAAGCCACAATAGCGCTAAATAACGCTATATTTTGTGCATTTTGTTCCAAATCCATCACAAAAGAGCGATCAATCTTGATGTAATCGACCGGGAAATTCAGCAAATAACTTAAAGAGGCATAACCTGTACCAAAATCATCCAGCGCCACTTTAACCCCTAACGCCTGAATAGATTCTAAAATGCGCTTATTTTCATCACTGGCAGAGAGCAAAACCGACTCAGTAATCTCAACGCCAAACCATTCTGGCAATAACTCCAAACAGGCTAATTCAGCAGCAATAAACGGCGCTAATTGGCCATCAAATTGCAAGGAAGAAATATTCACTGACACTTTAACAGGGACAGGAAAAATATCAGACCATATTCTTGCCTGCCGACAAGCTTCTGTAATCACCCAAGATCCAATCTCACGAATTAAGCCAATTTCTTCAGCCAAAGGAATAAATTCAAGCGGTGAAATCAACCCATCTTCAGGGTGTATCCAGCGAATCAATGACTCTAGACCAACAATTCTTCCTGTTCGGAAATCAACTTGCGGCTGGTAATACAAAACAAATTGACCCTCTTTGATCGCTTGACGAAGGCGCCTTTCCATAACAATGCGCTGCAACATTAAGTGGTTCAGCTCAGGCGTAAAGTACTCATAGCTTCCTGTAGGTGACTTCTTTGCTTTATACATCGCTAAGTCAGCCGCTTTAATTAAATCAGGTACGTTATCGCCATCATTCGGATAAATGGTGATACCCATGCTACAACCCACATCAACTGTTTCTTTCTCTAGAATAAATGGGCGACTAAACTGCGCCATCAATCGGCTTGCAAAAACAGCTGCATTCTCAGGGCGCTTCAAATCAGATAAAACGATGGTAAACTCATCTCCTCCCATACGGGAAACAATGCCGTTTTCCGGCAAGGATAGGAGGTCTTCTATTCGCAGTGTCTCTTTAATGCGATGAGCGACCGCTCGCAGCAACAAGTCCCCATGATAATGCCCTAAAGTATCATTAATAACTTTAAAATTATCTAAATCTAAAAAAACCAATGCCAGTTTTGCATTATTTCGCTTCGCCTTGGCAAGCTCCCTTTCCAGTAAATCTAGGAAGTAACGCCGATTTGGCAGCTCAGTTAAACTATCTCGGTGAGCCAGCCAATTGATTTTTTGGCTGTTATCAGTAATCGTTTTTGCCATACCTTGCAATGCCCGAGACAAGTAACCAATTTCATCCGGTGTATCGAATTGATGAATGGATATTTCGTTTTGATCTCCAATATTTTGAGTAGAGCGCTCTAACAGGGCAAGCCTCTCAACCACTAAAAAGCGAAACATTAAAAATATGACCACGGATACAAGCAAGATAACAATCAAAACAGTACCGGATAAATCAGTAATAAAAGCGTCATATTCATCTTCAAAAACAGCATAGGGCAAAAATACATTGGCACTTAAACCATCCATTAACGGCATAAGCTTAAGCAACCCCTCATCATCTGAGTGCGGTAAAAGATGAGCAGGACTTGGTAAGGCAGAGGCATAGTGACTAGACAAGGTGAGGTTGCCAAATTTAATATCGATATCAACCGCCCCTTGGCTTGCAATTTTAGCAGCCTGAACCTTAAACCCCTCCAATGACATGGTGATGGATAAATAGCCTCTTAAACTGGTCTTATATTCTATTGAGGTATCAGCCAAATAAATCGGCGTGATAAAATAATAAACATATTCACCAGTATCAGGGTTTTTTAAAACAGTGGCCCCAACCTCCCCTTGGGGCGTTTTTTTCCCCCATAGAAAAAATTCACTCCCCAACTCTTCTTCTTGTAAATTAGGGATAGAACCAACTGTTGAGCGAATTTCTTCAAAGCCTCCGGGTAAAATATACCGAACCTCAGTATAATCTTTATTGATAGCCTGAAATTGTTTTATCCGTTCCAGTACCGGTTGCTGAAAAATTTCATATCGCTGCTGCTCATCGGCTGTACTGGCATATTTTTTAAATAAATAATCGGAAGATAACAAAAGCAAATTCGCCTTTGCAGCCTCGACCTGATCTTGTAATGAATGTTGCACTTCATTTAAAATTTCAGCAGATTTATGCTCATACTGCAGATCATTACTCCTCTGCATATGACCAAACCCTAGCCATGCAATCAGAAGTAGCGCACTGGTCACCAGCGGAATAATAACCAATAAAAATTTCACTTGCAGCTTCATGGTCTAACCAATTGACTAAAAATACGATTCATTTTATTCAGCGCTCTAGGGGGTAACGCTTGTAAAAACTCCGACTTTTTCAATCCCTCTGAGTCAGGATATATTGCCTTATTCCTGAGAACAAAATCAGATATATACTTTTTTGCAGCCTTATTCGTGGTCGCAAAATTCAGTACCCCAGATAATTTC
Organism: Methylococcales bacterium; assembly: GCA_018672285.1. Taxonomy (GTDB): domain Bacteria; phylum Pseudomonadota; class Gammaproteobacteria; order JABHGC01; family JABHGC01; genus JABHGC01. The sequence continues at coordinate 11,100 of JABHGC010000034.1, read as the reverse complement.
GCCGCATTTTTCGGTCTCTGTAAAAAATTAATAAACTGCCATGCGTCTTTTTTATGCCGCGATGTCGCCATAACAACCATATAATCTACCCAAATAAGCCCACCCTATTTAGGTATAACATAACGGACATTAGGCTCAACCGCTTGCAAGGAGAGTGCATCGCCATTATAAACCGGTGCCAGAATCACCTCGCCGGTCACGAGTTTTGCCATTTCATCTATCAAGGTATAACCAAGCGAGTGAACAAAACGACGGTTTTGCTGTAACAACACACCGACCTCATTAAGATGCTTTTGATTTGTGGTGTTTGCTGAATAGCCTAATGATTTAAGCGCAGGACCGATTAAATCCCTAACGGCCTTCACCCACATCACTTTACCTTGTAGTGGTAAGCCTGGATTAAATAATGCTGACCAAGAATTAATCACCCGATTGGACACTAAGTCTTGCCGATAGGCCAAACCTAGGGTTCCCCACAAATAAGGCACGGCAAAATGACTTGCCTGAGGGTAGGCATTTCGCCACGTAGGGGACACAAATTTCAGATTAGGCAGCTGTTTAGCGTTAATCGGTGCAAGCCAACCTTGGCGTTGGTAAGGCGCAATTTTCAACCCATTAACGATGACAATGTCATACCCTTTGCCCCCCGTTTCAAGCAGCAAACTATCTCGAGTATCATCCGTCTCGTAATAAGACATTTTGACCTTAATGCCTGTATCACGCTCGAATTCCTGCACTAAGCTGTCATCAATATAATCAGCCCAATTCAAGATCACCAAGGAGCGCTCAGCAGCTATAGCGATGCTGCTACACGTAAAAAAATGCACTAAAAATATTAAATAAAAGCAAGAATAGCGGCGCGTCATCTACACATTACCAACCAACAAGTTATCAAACCCTTGTATTAGTATAGACAATAATACTAACTAGCGTATTAACGCGTTAATGCGGCCAACGCCGCTTCTACTTTGAGAATATCATCCGCTGTGTCAACACCATGGCCTGGCGGCTCAGCAGTGACAGAAACGTGAATTTTACCACCATAATAGAGCACTCTAAGCTGCTCTAAAGACTCAATTGACTCAATAGGACTTGCAGGCCACTGCACATATTGATGCAAAAAAGACACGCGGTAACCATACAACCCAATATGCCGCAAATACACCACCTCAGCTGGCAATGACACTTGTGCTTTCGCGTAATGATCTCGATGCCATGGCAGTACCGCACGAGAGAACATCATCGCGAAGCCTTGATGATCCAACACGACCTTAACCACGTTAGGGTCAAACACCTCGGCAACATCATTCAGTGGTGTCGCTACCGTCGCCATACCCGCATCAGGAAAATCATTTAACTGACCCGCCACCTGTTGCACCAATCGTTCAGGAAGTAACGGCTCATCACCCTGCACGTTCACAATCATGGTCTCATCAGACCACTGTTTTAAGTTAGCCACTTCTGCGATGCGCTCCGTACCCGAAGGATGATCCCCTCGCGTCATACAGACCTCAGCACCAAAGGCTTTTGCAACATCAGCAATGCGCTCATCATCGGTGGCCACCACCACCTCATTAGCCCCACAATCACAGGCATGCTCATACACATGCTGAATCATTGGCTTGCCTAACAGCGCTATCAATGGCTTGCCTGGCAAACGAGTTGACTGATAGCGCGCAGGAATCACAATATTGAAGGGCGATGTCATTTATGCGACCTCTTCAGCTGACAGGGCTCTTGCCTCCCCCTCCAACATCACCGGAATATCATCCTTGATCGGGAATGCGAGCCGATCTCCTTTACAAACCAACTCTTTGGCTTTTTTATCAAAGCTTAATTTCCCCTTACAAACCGGGCAGACTAATATTTCGAGCAGTGCTTTATCCATGCTTTTAATCCTTTTTTAATTGCGCTTCAAGCGCCTGAAATAAGGCAGGTTCCAACTGCCCTCTCACGGACATATACCAATGTTTATCACTGGCAAACGACACACATTTTACGGCATCTTTTTCGGTCATCACAATGGGTAAATCAAGCTCAAACTGTAAGTCTTCTGCACTAAAGGCATAATGATCATCAAAGGCATGACGAACCACATCATACCCTAGCCGCTCTAGTTGCTTAAAAAACCGCTCAGGGTTGCCAATACCTGCCACTGCATGCACTTTATGCCCCTTTAATGCATTAACGGGTTTAGATATTTGACTGTCAGCAACTTGGTGCAATGCCACAGGCTGCAACGTCATCAAGTACTCACCTTCTGCCGCCATCCCATTCGCGATCACAATATCCACTTTTTCAGCCCGCTTTCTAGGCTCTCTTAACGGCCCTGCAGGCAAGCAAAAACCATTGCCATAGCGACGCTCCCCGTCCAACACAACGATTTCAACTGCACGCCCCATGCGATAGTGTTGCAGCCCATCATCGGAGACCACCACATCACACTCATACTTTTCCAGTAACGCCCTCACTGAAGCAACCCTATCTGGCCCAACCATCATTGGGCACTGACATCGCTGCGCGATTAAAATAGCCTCATCACCCACATCCATCGCCAAACTTTTCTCGGTCACATCTTGTGGCCAATATTCAGCCTGCCCACAATAGCCTCGGCTAATGACACCAGGGCGATAACCTTGTTTCTTCAACCACTCAATCAATGCAACCACGGTGGGTGTTTTCCCTGTTCCACCGACAGAGATATTCCCCACCACAATCACAGGCACAGCAAACTGTGTTTGCGTAATCCAGCCTAAACGATAGCCTCTACGTCTGAACCACACTAATAAGCAAAATAAAACAGACAACGGCCACAATGCCCATGCAACCCAATTTTTATGGTACCAATAATGGTCAATACGCTTCACGGCTAAGTATCCTGCTCAACAAAGGCATCGGGCAAAATACTAAACGGCAGTAATTTGGTCATGGCTGCGAGCACAATCGCCCCTGCTGGCAAACAAAAAATCGCCAATGCGGGCACCGTTTTCGCAATGCTCAGCAACTGCTTACGCACAAACTGCGACTCCTGCTTGGACAGTGGTTGATGCGATGCGCGTAACAAGGTTTCATAAAGTTCATTGGTATTTTTAATCTCACGCATAATGGCCGACATATTTTTTCGAACAATGTTATTCACACTGTCCGTACTATACGATTTTAAATGCGAAAAAACGGCTTTACCCGTCAAAAAAGAGAACTCTTCGTGGTATTGATCAAAAAAAGTGGTCACTGACGATAAACTCGCATGCAACTGTGACCGGGTCAATTGCAAACTATCCGCCAAAACGTACATGGATTCAGACAAACCTGGTTTGTTACACAATAACTGCATCAAAATAGTTTGCTCTAACAAGTACCGGCTGACAATGGCACAGTTAACCGATAACGAAAGCTCTGCAATACCGAGCGGTTTACGCAATAATTGGCGACACACTTTTTTAGGAATATCTGCTGTATGACAATACACCGATAGCAGTCGCCGCTCAGGCTTAGGGAAAGGCTTCATCCGCAACTGTCGACGCCATTTCAACCAGCCAGATGACGTTTGATTATTCGCCCACATCATCGCAACCATGACAAAAAACACTTGTTCTTGTAAGCGTTTTTTCTGCTCTCTAAAGGTCATCATTTTATGAACATTAGATGGGTTGTCTTGGCAGGAGCGATTCCAACTCACCACGGTAAAAATATCAAAAAAAGCAAAGCTATTACGCAGGCCACTGGCAAAAGAGAAACTGATATCAACCTTGGTTTGCTGGTCAAACGAGACTTCTAGTGCCGCTAATTGTTCTAAATAGCGCGGATCTTGTAGCAATTCATCTAAGGGTTTATTGGCAAACGGATGAACTTCGGCATTCAGGAAAAATTGCAAAAAACGTGTCAGTACTTGGCACAGGTAGAACTCATACAGGCCAACCGTTGGGTAAAAGAAGGCACACTCTTGCACCATGCACTTAAAGAGGGTATCAACATAAATAAAGCGACCCTTGTCTTGGGCCGACAGATATTGCACTGCAGCAACCACATCTTCGTCATCCTCGACTAAGACAGGATAACCAAAGAGAATCCCACGTTCACGCAAGGTTTGATACAACACATCATCCATGACCTCAACGGCAGAATCAGGATCCGCCGCAGCCTGATTAAGGTGTGCGATCAGCTCATCACTGAAGACAAACGGATGTTTCACTCTAAATTGCACAAATTTGACCAACCAGCCTTGCATTCATGTTCGTCCTGACTAAAGATTCAGTTAGTTTAGCAAAACTCACAGACTTCAGCACATTTTGAGTAAACACTGACATAACAACATGATATTAGGGTATCTAAATGAATAACGAACTCCCCGTACCACTTCCCGAATCTTTGGATTTCATCCAACATACTGACTATATTGAAATTGTTCGTTCCTGGTATGGTTGGCACGTTTACTTATTGGCCTTTTTCTGCCTCATGTGGGACGGGTTTTTGGTGGTATGGTATAGCAATGCGATAAGCGAAGGGGACTTAATCATGTTTCTATTCCCCTTACTCCACCTCGCCGCAGGCGTTGGCATCACTTACTATACTGTCGCAACTTGGCTGAATAAAACCTATATTTATGTGAGCAAAACAAATTTTGTCGTTTTTCATAAGCCCCTACCCTGGTTTGGTAAATGCCAAATCCCCGTCAATGACTTAAAACAACTGTATGTGAAAGAAAAGGTCAGACACAACAAAAATGGCACCAGCGTCAGCTACGAGCTACATGCCATTCTCCAGAGCGGAAAAAACAAAAAACTGGTCACCGGTTTAAGCGACGACACTCAAGCCTTATTCATAGAACAGGCCATTGAGCAGTATCTTGATATTCAAAATCAACCTGTCAAAGGGGAGTACTGAATACACTTCAGCGCATTCGCCAAGAATATAAGCCATTATCCACGCTAAATAACGCTTTATTTTTGGCAGTCCATAACCGCATATCAGTACGAATATGTGGATCTTGAACCATTTTTACCGCAGTTTGTGCAAAGTCATCACTCAATAGTATGAGTTCACCGTCACCCACGATCGACACCCCCACGCCAGATTCCAACACCACCAAATTCACATCATAATATTCCGTTAATGACTCAGTACAGCGGTATTCACTGTAATCATCAGACCAAGTGATCGTTAAACGCACATATTGTTTAGACCTAAAGACAACAAAAACACCAATGTGTTGCCTGACAACAGCATCAACTACCTCAGCACCATCTAACTCAGGAATGGGCATAGTGACACAACGGCCACCCCCTAAAAATAGGGATAGAATGCCACGACCCAACATATTTTGCAGTAAAACACCCTGAAACAATTGACTTGCCTGAGGCATAATTGGCCATTGGTTTTTCGCTTTAAAATAGGTCTGGCCAGAGAGTTGCAAACACTCAACCTCGTACACTAGGCCAGCATTTTTCACCAATAAAATACCATTTGAGACAGACCATTGGTCACAGACCAGCTCATGCCATAAAGAGTGCCCTTGCAGACTAGCCACACATAATTTCCCATCAAAAACGGCGACTTGAAAAACGACCTCCAATTGGCCTGGGCACCACAACCCCACATAATGCGCCACTTTAGAAAAGGGCTTCCCCCCTTGCACTATGGTATCACCACACGAATACACATGCTGACCTTGGCAATAAACATAATCCCCTATCACGTCTTCTACAGTGACTTCATTTTTAATCGCAAAGGCATCCAAGCTTTGTATCAGCTGAAAACTAGGTGAATAATGCCCGGTCCCAACAACATCCGGCGGAGGTCTCCTAAGCCCATGCTCAAATAAATCAATAAACCATTGCAGCCAATTTTGCGGGATAACATCAAAACTCCGTACGGTTGGTGGCAGCGTTGTTTCTGCATTAAAAATGGAAAGATTTAATTGTTGTCGTAACTGAATATCCTTCTTTTTAACATTGGGGTGTCGCCCTTTAAAGGGGTGAATACCTAACAGTAACTGGCAAGCAATAATGGCAAATGAAAACCAGTCTGACGACATTGAAAAAACAGTGGTAGACCAATCACGAATAGAAGGCATAATGGCTACCGCAGGTGAATTTTCTGTTTGATAAGAATCCACATCAATACAAAATGCAGTCGTTAAATCAGACTTAGAAACAAGATAATTCATCTCATTTCCATCCACCATCAAGTAATTAGCATCATGCACTGCTTGTACCAAGGTTTGCAACTCAGTCAATAATAGTAAAGTAGACTCTGGCGTTGCCCCTAACTGCGTCCTGCCTGCATTTGAAAACAATTTCACCAGAGGAAAGGTTTCTTTAACCCAGCGCATCTGATAGCCCACCGCTTGAGCATTATGCTCAACTAAGGATAAAGGTTTAATCACATTGTCATTCTGAATATTCTGTAACTCACTCAGTTTATCTAATGACAATACAGCTTGACCCTGATGATAAATTTTATAAGCAAACTCACCCCGGCCATAAATCGCCCCTTCCCCCCCTTGAGCGACAAATTCTCTCTGAGATAAAGTGAGTGATTTCCCTGAAACACGATACTTAGTCATAACGCCCCCTTACATTAACAGTTACCGATCCAAGCGCCTGCCATACTCACATCGTCTAGCATCACAAAACCGCCTTTAAGCTGTGTTTTAAGCCACCTTTTCATTCGCCTTTGAATAAATTCTCCATGTGCTTGCTTAAATGCCGTCACCCCTTGCATCACTTTAACTAAAGGCTGTTTTTTTCTCGAGAGCTTATCAACCACACAATCCACCCCATCACTTAAACAAGCTACAAAACATATTTCTGATAATGGCACACAAAGGCTATAGGGTGACAACACAGGCATCCCATCAACATGGGTTTGACTCCCCCCCTCCAACGTGACAATGGCTTTGTTCGCGCCTAACTCAAGAAACCTCTCTTGCACACCACTCTCTTGCTGATAAAACAAATAAAAAGGTCTGTTCCCTGAATATTCAATTGAGTGAATTAGTAGTTCCGATTCAGGGCTAACAGTAGCAACAACCCCATCACCCCATACCCATATATACGCATGGCCACCCATCACCACGCCCACCATCAAGGTTGCCAATAGTGGTGTTGTCATATTCAATAAGCATGCAACGCTTTTCACACGGGACAATACCGCCAACTCAAACCGAGATACCCGTTCTTCCATTGGCACTTCATCCAATAAAAAAATCGACAGTTCCGCTTTTGCAGCCCAACACAAGCACTGAGCAGCTACCTCAGAATGCACCGCACTAGAACAGCCATCTGCCACTATCCAAAAAGGCATAGGCTCATGACCATGCAACACATAATCCTCACACACGTCATGCAAAGCACCTTTCGTCACATAAGCATCCGTATTCACATTCATACAAACCTCCAACGGCATTTATAACTCGGCTAGCACTCATAATACTCTTCACACCAACGCCAAAACGTGAGGGTTGATTTTTCTATTTGGCTGGCTGACTCAAGAGCGCAGGCACAGATGTTTACAATGAACGACTTACACGTTTTAACAAGCCATCCAAATAGAAAAATTAACCTTCAGGTTCATAACCAGTAATTGAAAAATACTGCTAACATTTGATTTAAACATTCATACACAACAATCAAGCTGACCCCAAACTATTAGAGCAGTCACTTCATCATCCGAATCCAGACGGTTATGTTTGTTTTTCCTGCAATTGGTTTCAACAAGCTCTGTTGTTAAACTAACTCGACTCCCTGTCCTTAAAGATCAATCGCAGGAAAAACAAACACAACCTTCTGAATTTATAACCTTCAGTATTTTTTATAAAACTTAATGCGTTTTCATCTAAAAAACCAAACATCCACCTTTAAAAGGACAATGATGCGCCACCACCTCCGCTGCCTAACGCCTGAGATTGAACACCAATACTTTGAGAAACAAACAATGCCACCTTAGCAAGGTTTGATGCATTGGCATCCCCGACACTGATATATTCAGATAACTCAGCCTCATCCTTAAAAGCTTCTAACTCAGATCGGCAATGCGCGTCATCTACGCCAATCAAAATAGTCTGCAAAGATTCAATCACCTCATCCTGCATTGCTTGCCGTACTTGGGTTGCAATACTAGCGGGTGACGCCAACACAGACGCATTATCCATCCCATCTGTTAAAATAAAAACAATGCCATTCACATCGAAGTCTTGGTCTTGTAAATCGTTGGCATAAGTCACCACAGCACTAACACCATCCTCAGTTGCATCGTATAACGCTGTCGCACCGTAAGGCTTAAATTTTGAATAACTGCCAGAGTCAATCATTCCTAAGAGTTTAAACCCATGTACCTCCGTTAACTTCTGATTAAAGGTCGTCACTCTAATCATTAAATTATCGGCTCGAGCCGAACTTCGGCAAGACTCTACAATGGCTTTTAGAGTTGCTAACAGCTCACTAGAAAAGCCCATAACGCTCCCGGTATTATCAATGACAATATTAACAAGGGTATACTCGCTTGCCTGCAGTCTATCGGGCCTCACCGCTGAAAATTGAAAATGACCATTATTAGTCGATAAGGTTTGCATATCCGTTTCATTCATTCTTGGCATGACATATTCTCCTAACCATTAAATCATTCTAAGCTGCTCTTTGTAGCGATGAAGCCGCTTCTCGTGTCGTACACACATTAACCCCTTTGGCCTTCATATCTCGGAAAAAATCATCCGACAATGACTCAAACCCTGGTACAGGGGACATACCATCTGCCATTAAATACAGCTTATTCAATGGTTCTGCACCAAAATTATCGACCACATCTCTCACCGTATTGGCCACACAATGAGAGCTGGCCTGCCCTGATAAAAAGACCCTATCGGCATTCTGCAGTGATTGAATAAAATCAACATTAAGCTGTGTACCAGGGTCATCGGATCTAACCACATCTGCTTTTACCGCTGAATAATGCTCAGTTGACCAATTGGAGCCTTTGGTCACTTTACTGGCAATGGCTAAATGCTGTTTTTCCCAGCTACTCACGGCATTGTACAAAGGTTGATATAAATTATGCCCCCATGACCCAACCAAACAATGCGGTTGCCACACAACTAACTCATAGCGACCGCTTTTAGCTAACGTTTCGACATACTCAGTCGCCATCGCCTGATGGTTTGGTACCCTCGCCCGCCACTTGCCTGATGTCACGTCACTCAGCGAGATCAGTGTGAATGGTGCCGGTGACTGACCCTGACTATCCGTCCAAAACACAGGGTGCGCTATGTGATACTCATGGTGAGTATCTAATGTTAACTGTATATCCCACAACTGGTGCCCAAGCTGATCAATTAACCCAGCAATACGGCTCATATCTTCAGCCGCCCCCGTCACAGGTAATGCACTTCCAGATATGTCCATAAAGTCATTCTGACCATCAATCACAACCAATATATTTTTATCCATTTTGTTACCCTCACTTCTGCGTTGACCTGTTAGTGACTCTACGCCGCTTAGTGTCCTTAGTCAACTAAGATAAGTGTCTCTTAAGTAAAAAGAAAGATAATACAGACAGAAGAAACCATTAAATACAAATAAAAACAATAGATTAACTAAATATATACCTCTCAATAACGACCCATTACAGAGCGACCGAAAAGTGCATAAACGGAGTAAATATGGCTAAACACCTGAAACAATTGAATAGCGCACATAAATATCCTAGTATCAGCATGCCTAGGAGAACAGCCATGCCCAAAACCCTCACCCCCTTCCCGCCTCACACGCTAGACACCATCGCCGACACGCTCGCCCACAAAGGCTATATCATCTTAAAAAATATTTTTAGCCACAAACAACTCTTACAATTACAACAGCGCCTGCAGCATTTAGACGAGTCACATTGGAAACCTGCCGGCATAGGCCGCCATCAAAACTTTCAGTTACAAGAAAATATTCGTTCAGATCACATTTCGTGGATAGATCCCACCAATGATAACCCAGTAGAAAGAGACTATTTAAACAATATGGAGATACTCAGATCAGGCTTAAACCAGCGATTATTCATGGGATTATTTGATTTTGAGTGCCACTTCGCGCGTTACCAAAAAGGCAGTTTTTATCAGAAACACATAGACACACTAAAAGGCAGCAGCAACCGAGTGCTTTCAACCATACTGTACCTTAACACCAATTGGCAGAAAGCCGATTCTGGTGAGTTATTAATCTACCCAGAAAAGGGTGAGCAAGTCATAGAGCGCGTATTACCAGAAATGGGGACTCAGGTCATTTTCTTAAGTGAACAATTTCCACATGAAGTGTTGCCTGCAAACCGGTTAAGATTAAGCCTGACGGGATGGTTTAGAGTGAGTTAACTCACTCTCATTGGTTTATGAGCCCTTCATCTTCGGGTTCTGACTTGATGAATAATACAACCAATTTAACACCCGAATTGTCGTCCCTGCATCCCCCACTGCGCCTAGCAACTCGGCATCAGCTTGATCCGAAAAACCCCACACTTGTTGATCGTCTGGGTTTGGGAACACCTCACAAGGTGACATTGAAAATGATTGGTACAAAGTCAGCGCAGCATCAACAGACAACATCACTTCTAAAGCAGCTTGGGCATAATCAAAAGCTGCGATCACATCGGCACTGTTCTGTCTAATATAGGCATAGTCTTCAACAGAGTACCCTAATCCTTGAAATGCGGCTGTCAATTCAAGCACAACAGGATCACCCTGACCCTCACAGTCCGATTGAGTCAGTAACCAATTGACGATTTTTTCACCTAAATCTTCATCGGACAAATAGCCTAGCGCCATATTATCATGAGACTCAGTCCAGCCCCATACAGCCCCATTACCAGACTCGGCAGTCACCTGAATTGCTTCACACTTTAACGCTTCAAATCGCCTCAGCTGATCTTCAATCATGGCAAAACCAGACAACAAAGTAGACAGCTGCGCGCGCTTTTGCTCATGATCTGGCGCACTCATGTATGCCTGCGTATTCCGGTGAAGATGAACACCGATTCCGGCGGAAGGTGAACACCTTCTCAGTCCTTAAGCATCGGTTTGTATTTTTTAACCCAGGTGTTCATCTTCAGTCAATGCAAATTTAG
>JABHGC010000161.1 GCA_018672285.1 Methylococcales bacterium | reverse complement strand
TTTATGCGGTCACATAAGTATGTGAATTAAGTTGAAGAGCCGTATGAGGGAAATCTTCAAGTACGGTTCTGTGAGGGGCATTATGTTTCCTTGCATTTTATTAATTTAAATAAAAGGAGACATCAATGTCTACTCTACAGATCAACCAAGTAATGATTGCTTTGGTGTGTTTTAGCATGACATCGTTAAGTTATGCCTCTGGTCGTGGTTGGTATGCCCCTGAAGATATGATGCAGCCGGTGCAGCAAGAAAATCCATCGGCATTACTCAAAACCGGTTTTGCACAGTTAAGACACTTCTTTAAAGACAGCCGCCCGGGTAATAAAGAGCGGATTGAGCACTTTGTGAATACCCAATTAGTGCCTTATTTTGACTTTGAGTATATGACAAAATGGTCTGGAGGGCGTTTGTATCGTGAGTCAAACCCTCGCCAGAGAGCAAAAATGCAAGGGTATTTAAGGCAAACCTTTTTATCCAATTTGATTAAAAATTTGGCCACTTATCGGAGCCAGCAAGTTAAAGTTGGCAGGACAAAGCAAGGGCGTCGCCGCAATGAAGCTTATGTCAATGTTTGGTTGCGTAAGGCTCAAGGCTATATTGTGAAAGTGAAATTTAGGCTGTATGACAATGGCCAGCAGTGGAAAGTGTTTGATGTGTCAGCCGATGGAAGTAGTGCGATGATACATTATCGTCGTCACTTCCAGCAGCAATACCGAAAGCAACAACGTGCTCGAATTGAATCACAGCAATGGTAACAATATCTCCCAAGACACATTCGTGTCTTGGGTCATAATTACCCCCCTACAGGTAATGTGAGAACGGGGGCGCTTGATTTAATATTACCTGCTTGCAACGAGTACAGTTGCATTAACAATGAAAAAGTTGATTTCGCATTTAAATCTGCATCGTCAATGTAGAACCAATAACCACGGTATTGAATCGCTGTAGATGCGTGTTCTGGTGGCTCTAAGCTAGATTTGATATTAAGCACACCTTGTGTAACCTGCCTCCAATCAAAAACCTCTCCCTTGTGATCTTTAGTAATCGTGACAATGCCTAGGTCTTGGTGAGCTTGTGGTATATCTACAGCGTGAGATAAGTAATAGAGGACGCCTAAAAATGAGCGTGTTTCAATGTGAACAGCATTGGTTTGTGGTGCTGTACTAAAGGTGTGTGTTGTTTTATCAGGAAGCCCTAAGTTGCTGTTGAATGTCTGCCTTGCAGGGATGTCTTGCATGTTGACAACAAAGTTTTGCTGGGATGGTCCTGTGAGGTGAAGGTTAACAGCACCTGCTTTTTGTAGTGCTCTAAGCGCTTTGCTGGCAGCAACAAAACGTTGGTATTCGGGTAAATAATTAGGGGTTGGACCAGATGCGCTGAGTGCATTTTTAACTTGGTTAATGCGTTGGATGGCCACCCTAAAGAGCCTTTCACTGCTCCAGCCAGAGCGGTTAAGGAGTAAGATTTTGTCCAAAGTAATGGGGCTTAGCATGCGTTGAATAAATTGTTCGCCGCTTAATGGAGAGTATGAGATGGTTGGCTTTTCAGCATAACTGTGAGAGAAGCCCAGGTTATACACTTCTGAGAAGTTTTGTTTAATGGTGGCGGCAACCGATGAGTTTAACGTGAGGTTAAAAGTACTTGATATACTTGATACCTCTATAAACTGTGGTGTGTCTCGGTAGCGCAAGCGAACTAAATTGAGGAGTAGCTGTTCATCATTGGTTTGTTGAAGTGCGAGGTTATAGTCTTGGCGGTTGTAGCGCATGCCGTTTGGGCCAATGGGTGAGCAGGCAGATACGATCAACGTGGTGGCTAAAAAAACGACCGCCGAGATGGAATTTTTTATCATGATGGCTCTCTTAGTATAAGTAGAAGTTGCAGCATGGGCATTGTTACAGAGACGGAAAATGATTGAAAGTAATACCAAGAAAATAGGCTTTTGGATGTTTTTCCTGTTCTGGCTAATGGTTCTAGGGCTGCTCGTGTTTATCTTTGACCAGGTAATCGACTACCGAGAGCACCCAAACCAGTCCGTTAACACGGTCTTAACGGATCAGCAAAAAACGGTGACATTAAAGCGTAATCGTCGTGGCCATTACCGAGTGGATGGGATGATTAATGGCCAAGTAGTGACCTTGTTGGTGGATACGGGAGCGACGACAGTCTCTGTCTCAGAGGCGTTCGCACGCAAAGTTGGAATGCCGTTTGGGCGGCAGGTATTGAGCTATACGGCTAATGGTCAAGTGCTAGGTCACGCCTCAAGGATTGATAAAGTTGAGGTTGGTGAGATTGTGGTGCGGAATGTTCAAGCGATGATTTTACCCAATTTAGAAGGGGATGTTCTGTTGGGTATGAGTTTCCTTAAGCACATGGATTTTAGCCAGAGGGGGCAGTCTTTAATATTACAGCAGCGTAACCCATAAAAATGTTCGGCTTGTACTAAACTCTTAGGGTGAAATAAAACTTGTACTCTAGGCATGCCCATGACCAATAAAACACATATCGAGCCAGAACAGCTGGAACAATTTATGCCATTCGACAAATTAAGTCGGACAGAGCGTAAACAGTTATCTGGGCATATCACCATTAAGACGCTTCCCGTCGGAAAATTGCTGTTTAAGCAAGGTGAGTACGACAATCACTCCATTTTTTTGTTGTCAGGAGAAGTGTCGTTATCGAGTAATGGTGAAGTTGAGCAAACCATTCGTGCTCATACGCCGCATGCCAATACAGCGATTGCCTGTCAACAGCCACGCCAATTTTCTGCTCGAGCCGAAACCGATGTGACCATTTTTTGGTTGGACCGCGAGCTGATTGCCCGGATGACTCAAGCAGAGCGAATTGATTATCAAGTGGATGAGCTTGAATCCAATGCTGAAGATGATTGGATGGTCAATATGCTGCAAAGCCCCGTGTTTCATGAAATACCTGCCGCTAATATTCAGCAAGTCATGGTTCGCTTCCAGCAAGTTAATGTCAAACAAGATGAAGTGCTTATTCAGCAAGGTGATGAAGGCGATTTTTATTATTTTTTGCAAGAAGGTGAGTGTGCGGTCATTCGCAATGATGACAAATTAAATAAAGATGTACAGCTGGCGGTCTTAAAATCGGGGGATACTTTTGGTGAAGAGGCGTTGGTGTCTGGGCGAAAGCGCAGCACAACTGTAAAAATGCTGACAGATGGGGTTGTTTTTAAACTGAGCAAGATAGATTTTATTGACTTGATTAAAGACCCTGTATTGCGCTTTGTGAATTACAAAGATGCTGAGACGATGATAGCGGATGGCGCACAATGGCTGGATGTGCGCTCTCCTGAGGCCCATGCAAAAGATGGCTTTGAAGGGAGTATCAATATCCCGACCTATGCATTGCGATATCAAATTGGAAAATTAGATTTTAATACGCAGTATGTTGCGTATTGCGATAATGGTCAGCAAAGTTCTGCGTGTGCTTTTTTGGCTCAAGAGCGCGGTTATCAATTAGCGGTGTTGACCGGTGGCTTGGAAAAAATAGCCGGTAAAAAAACGGTCATTAAAAGTGAGGTTAAACCGGTTGTTGCCTCAACCATTGAAGGCGTTACTGAGAAATCTGAAGAAGCGCAGTCTCAGCTTGAAGGAGAATTAGAGCAAGCTAAAAAGAAAGGTATGGAGGTTGAGCAAGAGCTGAGTGATAAAATTATTGAGCTTGAGCAAGAAGGAGCAGAAACCAGAAAATTACATGATCAAGAATACTATGTTTGGCAAAAAGAACGGGATTTATTTAAGAACGAGCTGGATACGCTGAAAAGAAAGTACGAGCTGTTAAAGGTATCCGAAGAAAAAGCACTCTCATCAGTGGCTGATTCGCAGCAAAAATTGGACGCACAAACTGAATCTATTGAACAACGAGTACAAGTGCTGACAGGGCATATTTCAGCACTCGAAAAAGAAGTTTCAGAAGCACAGGACTCCGCAAGAGAGACAACAGAAAGTGTTGAAGGGGACCAGTCTCTATTACGCAAAGAAATAGAAATACTGGAAGAAAAATTACAGGAATATCAACATCTAGAAAATGATGAAGAGTTGCTGGCTCGAGCGGAAAAATTAGACAGTGCCAACAAATTATTACAAGCAGATATAGAAGCTGAAAAGCGGCAAGTTCAGCTTGAAAAATCCGCACATGAAAAAACCGAACAACAGCTAGAGCGGCACATTGAAGAATCTAATGAGCGTAATGAGGCCAGTACTGCCCTGAGTCTACAGCTACAAGCGCTACAGGTTTCAATGCAAGATGCAAAATTGGGCTGGTCGAATCAACAGTCCGAGCTTGAAGCTTCAATAGAGACGTTAACTGAAGCAAAAACAGCGCTTGCAGACGAAGTTGAATCTCAGCGCCAGGCGTTGGATTCAAGTCAACAGGCGATATCAGAGCAGGCGCTAGCACAAGAACAAGCCCAACAAAGTTATGAAGGCACCATTGCCGAAAACTTAGAGGCGCAATCTGGCTTGCAAGCAGACTTTTCAGCGTTAGAAGAGAAACTAACGAGTCTGCAACAAAAATATGATGATGAGGTTATTTCAAGCCAGGAAAAAAATGAGGCACAACAGGCCGGTCAAGGTGCATTAGAAGACAAGCTATCTGTATTGCAGCAGCAACATGACGAGGTTATCGCAGAGCATACTGAAAGTGACAATAAGCTGCAGTCCGAGTTATCTGAATTACAAACATCACTGGAATCAGCTCAGAAAACCCTTTCTGAATATGATCAGGTGCAGGCTGAAAACCAAACATTAAAAACGGATTTAGAGTCTTTAAGGCACGATAATAAAGATTTACAAGCAACGCTTACCCTGGCCGAAGAGTCCGCTGATTCTGTGGTGTTACTGGCAGAGGAAAAACAAGGCTTAGAGGCAACCGTCACAGAGCTGCAGAAAAAAGCAGATAGCAGGTCTGAGGCGCAGGAACAAGTCACTTCGTTAACGCAGGCACTCGCTGATGCTGTCGCTGAAAAAGAGGCATTAACGGCCGAAATTGATGAAAAAACACAGAAACTGAATGATCATGAAGAAGCCTATCAAGCGTTAACTGCTGAAAACCAAGGGTTAGAGCAACAGCTTAATTCGGCCATCGAAGATGGTGTTGAAGTGGAAGATAAGCTGATTTTACTCACAAAAAACCTGTCTTCAGTGGAGGCCGAGAAAGAGACGCTTGCAAGCGACATTGGCGAGAAAACACAATTGCTTCGTGATCAAGAGGAAGCCGTTCAAGCCCTCAGTACAGAAAATGAAGCATTACAGCAACAGGTCAACGCGGCAGATGAGGGCGGGGTCGAAGTCGGAAGCCCTGAAAAAGTCATTGAGTCTTTAGAGGCGAGGTTGGAGCAAGCTGAAGAACAAAATAAGCTGGCTGAGTCTGGATTTTCTGAAATGAAAACGACAGTGACTCAATTGATTCAGGAAAATAACCAGCTTAAAAATGAAAATAAAGCCTTAGAAGAACAAGCATCGACACAGGGCGAAAATGAAAGTGAAAGGATGTTTGATGAGTTAAGGCAGGAGAAAAATGAGTTAAATGAGCAGTTGCTCATGACCATGGGGGATTTAGAGCAAGCTCACAATGAGCTTTCAGTGCGGCACCATGAAACAGGTGAACTCATTAGCTCTGAGGTCAACGATGACAAGCTCAAAGGATTGATTGATAACATTGCACCGGATGAAATAAAAGCACTGCAAGAAGAATTAAATGTGGTGCGAGAGCATTCAGTCGCTGAGCTTGAGACAGTGATTCAGCAACGAGATGACTGGCAGGAGAAATGTAGAGCAGCGGAGTTAAAAGCCGAAAAATATTCTGAAGAATACGATTCTCAAGACAAATTAAAAGGCAGTTTAACTGCAGACAAAGAACAGCTCGAACACAGTGTTAGTAAACTGCAATCTGAGTACAAAAAATTGCGGGCACACAGTGAAGAGCAAGAAGGTATGCTGGAACTTGAGCGAGAAGAAAATAAACAGCTCCGCGCTGAAGTGAATCATGCCGAAAAATCTGTGGAAATTCTGAGTGCTGAAAAATCTAAATTTGAAATGGGTTATTTAGAGGAGCAGCATCGGATTGATTCGTTAGAAAATGAGTTGTCATCTCGTGGTGTGCCGGTAAGCCAGAGTTTATCTGTTGATTTGCTTGGTAAAAGAAAAAATAGTCGACTGTTTTATTTGTTTGCGGGTGTATTATTTGGGCTTATTTTTGTCAATTTAGTGCTGATTTGGGAGGGCAATTCAAAAATTTATGATCGTTTTGCTGATGTCGCAAGAGGCTTGTTTCCTGAGCCTAGTGTACCTGCCATTGAAGCAAACCCATTAGTTGTACCTGAGCTACAGCGAAAAAAACAAGCACCTGTTGAGACCAATGACCCTGCTGAAACCGTGACTAAAACGGTTCCCGAGCCTGCAATCAAATCCATAGTACCGGTGGTTGAAGCGAAGGTGGTGACGCAACCAAAAGTTGAAAATAAACCCGCTGTTAGTTTGCCAAGTAAGCCTTTTAGGGATCAACTTTCGGGCTTGAAAAGTCCTGAATTTGTCATTATCCCTGGAGGGGAATTTGTTATGGGGAATCGACTTAAGGGGAGAGAGCAAGCACCTGAGCACAATGTCAGCGTCAAAGCATTTGCGATGATGACTCATGAGGTAACCTTTGCCGAATTTACACAATTTGCCAAAGCGACTGGGAGGCGGGTACCAAAAGACCAAGGGTGGGGGCGTGGGAAACGGCCTGTGATTAATGTGAGTTGGTCGGATGCGGTCTCTTATGCGAAGTGGTTGAGCAAAAAAGGCACATTCCAGTATCGTTTGCCCTCAGAAGCTGAGTGGGAATACGCTGCTGGTGGAAATACCAAAAGTAAATTTTGGTGGGGCTATGACGTTGGCAAGGGAAATGCGAACTGCTTTGATTGCGACACTGTGGTCCATAGCAAAACGTTGGAAGTGGGCAAGTATGCCGCTAACCCATTTAAGCTACACGATGTTGCGGGGAACGTTTATGAGTGGGTAGCAGATTGCTTTCATGACGATTATCGTGGTGCGCCAGTGGATGGTTCAGTGTGGAAAAATTTAGATTGCCAGCGTAAAATTGTTCGCGGCGGCTCATTTCGTAACCTTTCTAGCAAAATGACGACAACCTTCCGCAACGATGTTCGTGCAGATGAAAAGTCTGACGAGATTGGGTTCCGGTTGGTTCGGTCATTGAGGTAACTTGTGCGTATTCTTGGGGTAGGGATCGCCACGGTGGATATCATATCGACCGTTGAAAAGTACCCTAATGAAGACGATGAGGTTCGTGCGATTGCCCGCCGAACTGTTCGTGGTGGTAACGTAACGAATACCTTAGTTGTGCTGTCGCAGTTGGGGCACCAATGTGACTGGGCTGGAACACTGGCTTCGGATCATTTCTCCCATATTATAAAAGACGATTTGAGCTTGTACGGTATTGGCTTGGATAAGGTGCAAACCTTACCAGGGGACACTCCGCTGTCGTGTATTCAGTCTTGCGTTGAGTCGGGCAGTCGCACCATTGTTCATTTTCGTGATTTACCTGAGTACTCGGCCTGTGAATTTAAAACCATTGATTTATCCCAATATGACTGGATTCACTTCGAGGGGCGTAATGTCGGGCAGCTGAGCTTGATGCTGCAGCATATACAACAGCAGGGGGTTGATGTAACAATTTCATTGGAGATTGAAAAGCCAAGAGATGGGATTGAATCTTTGATTGGCATCCCTGACATCGTGTTTTTTTCCAAGGCATTTGCCATGCTGCAGAAAGCAGAAACGGCGACAGATTTTTTGCAGCGGTTTGTTAAGGTAGCGCCTAGTACTGCTGCGACCTGTACGTGGGGGAGTGAGGGGGCCGCTGTTTTAGCAGCAGGTCAAGTGAGTGCGTGTTTGGCAAACTCAATAGACGTGGTTGACTCCATTGCCGCTGGGGATACCTTTAATGCCGGTTATATCGATGCTTACGCCCAAACTTTTTCAGCGACTAGCGCACTAAACGCGGCTGTGTTACTTGCTGAAAAAAAGTGTGGCATACAGGGAATAAGGCTATCTATTTAACGACGGTAGGGTAACTACGTTGCTTTATAATGGTTATGCATATAATTTAATTATTATATGCATAAAAACCTTTGATTTGTGCTTATTAGAAAAATCTAATATATTTCTTTTCAGAATGAGCAGGGAAGTCCTGTAAAGAAGACATATTCTTTTCAAATTACACATCATGGAAAATATAATGACAAAATTATCTACAATTATTGCGATTGCACTTGTTGGTGTTTCAGCTCAAACAACTGCTTTTTGGAACGACAATAGCAACAGTTCTTGGAATGGTGTTAACAACGGCAATGGCGCTGGTAATGGTTCTGGTGAAATGGACGGTGATTTTGGTTTCAACATGAATATGCGTGCTCGTGGACGTGGCAACGCGAATACAAACAATGCATACAATGGCGTAAACAACTACAACGGTTCTAACGGTTATGGCTCTTACCCTGCGTATGGTTATGCACCTGTAGCGATGTCTGCTGAGCAACAGCAAGCAATGCAAGCACAACACAAGGCAATGCAAGAGCAGCATGCTAAAGCGATGCAAGCACAGCAAGAAGCAGCCGCTGAATTTGCTAAAAATGCGCCTCAATTTACTGCACCTCAATTTGTTGCACCACAAATGCCAGAAGGCTTTATGTCTCCTGCTGATATGCACAAAGAAATGGAAGAAAAACGTGCAGAAATGTTCCAAGACATGCAAAAAGCACAAGCAGAAATGGAAGCCGAGCGCGCTAAAATGTTAAAAGAAATGGAAGCTAGCCGAAAAGAAATGCTAGAAGACATGAAAAAAGCCGACGCTGAATTTGCTAAGCCTTTTGCTAGTGAAGTCAAGGTTGAAGCTAAATAAGACGCTAAAACTGCTGCAGTTGAAGCTGTAAAAGCGAAATAATGAATATAGCGTGATGGGAGAGTTCCATCACGTTTATTTCGTGCAAATAAAAAAGGCGTTACCGGAAGGTAGCGCCTTTTTTATTGTTGGAACGGTAAATTATTTAGCTTGATTGATAAATGCTGCAATATCCATGTTGGCCATATCAGCAGGAAATGTTATCTCATGTTTTTCAGGCGTAACCTCTATGAGTTGGAGTGCCAATTCAGGGTGTTGTTCATGTAAAGGGTTAATTGTATTAGAGTTTTGCCCTGTTTTAGGCTCGTCTAACTGCGTCCCTGATGCCATATCAAATACAGTAATCATGATTACATCTCCTATTGTCGATAAACGATCTTATTCATTAGATCGGCAAGACAGACAAAAAATTCAATTTAAATTTATGTCTTCACTCTAATCTAACAGGAACTGCTTATTAATCAACGGGTGATTAGCAATGTTATGACAGAGGTCTAAGTTTTGCAGATTTTATATGTATAGCAAATAATTTTATTGACTTAATGGGTAGTCAAAAAAGAGCTGCTATTCACGATTGATATAATAAAAGTATAGACGTTTCGAGTAGAAATATAGGTGAAAAAAGCAAGGGAATTAGCTGGAGAAGGGGGTTGAGGCTTTAGAGATAACCTAAACAACTGGTAAATCAGTTGTTTAGGCGTCTGTGTGATTATGCTAAACGGTTAGACATAATGCTTTCGATAATTGGGGTAAGGATGATTTCCATCGCAAAGCCCATTTTACCGCCAGGAACAACGATGGTGTTTCTGCGAGACATGAATGAACCAGACAGCATGCTCAATAGATACTCGAAATTAATGTTGAATTTTTTCGGGTTCTTGAAGCGAATAACAACAAAACTCTCGTCAGGTGTTGGAATGTCACGAGCAATGAAAGGGTTTGAAGTATCAACAGTTGGTACACGCTGGAAGTTAATGTCCGTGCGAGAGAACTGAGGTGTGATGAAATGCGTGTAGTCATACATACGACGTAAAATGGTGTCAGTAACGACGTCTGTGCTATAGCCACGCTCACCCGTATCACGGTGAATTTTTTGGATCCACTCAAGGTTTACAATCGGTACAACACCAATCAATAAGTCACAATGGCGAGAAACGTCGGTTTTGCCGTCTTTAACGCCGCCGTGTAGCCCTTCGTAAAATAAAAGGTCAGAATCGGTGTCAAGGTCCTGCCAAGGTGTAAATTGGCCTGGCTCTAAGCCTTCGTATGCGTCAGCTTCTTCTTGGCTGTGCAAGTAAAAGCGTTGCTGGCCTGTGCCATCTTCACCATATTGACGGAACAAATCTTCTAAAGTAGCAAAAAGATTGGCATCTGGGCCGAAGTGGCTCATGTTCTCGCCTTTATCAGTTGCTTTAGCAACGGCTTCACGCATGCCAACACGGTCATAACGGTGATAGCTATCGCCTTCTACAACGACAGGGCGTAAATGCATACGACGGAAGATATGCTCGAAAGCATTTTTAACAGTAGTGGTGCCAGCACCAGATGAACCAGTGACGGCGACAATTGGGTGATTTGTAGACATACGAAGAAGCGCTCCCTCTCACACCATACACCGTCATGGATGTATGGATTATTAATATAATCTTATTTAGAGGCGGTATTCTAACGAAAAACAGTTTTGCTGTCGCCCCATTTTCAGGAATATTTTGCTTTAAATCATGATAAAGGTGAATAATCGGCTGATTTCGCAAAGATGATATCCCAAATTCCGTGGCCTTTTTTGGTGCCGCGGCGCTCAAATTTTGTGGTTGGCCTGTACGTAGGGCAAGCAAAATCGGGCAGTGAGCAGTTAGTGAACTCTGGTGTGTCGGTAAAAACCGTTTCAATGTGTTCTGCATATTCTTGCCAGTCAGTCGCGGCATGGATATAACCCTGGGAGTTGAGCTTCAAGAGCATTTTGTCGACAAACAATGGCTGTATTAGGCGGCGTTTATGGTGTTTTTTCTTAGGCCAAGGGTCAGGAAAGTAAATATGTAGCCCAGAAAGTGACCGCTCAGGTATGAAAGGTAAAATTTCAATGACGTCGTGACAAATGATTTTAAGGTTACTGAGTGGTTCATCTTTGAGTTGAACCAATAAATGACCAATACCAGGAGTATGAACTTCAATGCCAATAAAGTTACAGCGTGGGAATGCTTTGGCCATTTGAAATAAAGAGCTGCCGTTGCCGAACCCTATTTCAAGGTAGGTGGGCTGTTGTGCTTCGAACCACTCACTAAAATCAGGTGGTGTCTCTTCCCAGGTAATGCCGTAAATGGACCAGAGTTCATCGTAGGCAGTTTTTTGGCCAGGTGTTAAGCGGCCTTGTCTGCGGACAAAGCTGCGGATATGCGAGTGCTGGTTTTCATCCATGAGGCTGTATCTAAAAAAATAATCCGTCGATAGGGGAGGAAGCTGAGGCGTAGCGCTTACGAGGCATTCTTCCTGCTAAGAAAGCCTCACGACCACCTTCAATGGCTTTTTTCATTGCGCTAGCCATTAATACTGGCTTTTGAGCAGCAGCAATCGCGGTGTTCATTAACACACCTGCACAGCCTAGCTCCATGGCAATGGCGGCATCTGAAGCCGTACCAACACCTGCATCTACAATGATAGGAACGTTGGCATTCTCAATAATGGTTCTGATGTTGTAAGGGTTGCGAATCCCTAAACCTGAGCCAATAGGGGCGGCTAATGGCATCACTGCAACGCAGCCCATGTCTTCTAGGCGTTTGGCGATGATAGGGTCATCAGTGGTGTAGACCATCACTTCAAAGCCATCTTTAATTAAGGTTTCAGCAGCCTCTAAGGTGGCGGTAATGTCTGGGTATAGGGTTTTTTCATCGCCCAGTACTTCCAGTTTGACTAACTGATGGCCATTGAGTAATTCTCGGGCAAGCCGGCAGGTGCGGACGGCATCCTTTGCGGTGAAGCATCCGGCTGTATTGGGTAGAATTGTGTACTTTTCAGGTGGAATGACATCCAGCAGGTTCGGTTCGTCGTTATTCTGGCCGATGTTGCTGCGGCGAATGGCGACGGTAACAATCTCAGCGCCGCTAGCTTCAGTGGCAGCTTTGGTTTCGGCTTGGTCTTTATATTTGCCTGTGCCGACAAGTAAACGTGATTGGTAGGTTTTGCCCGCAATTACGAGTGAATCACTATTGCTTTGTGTCATATCTGGGTCTCAACAATGCTGTAAAGTTAACCGCCGCCGATGGCTTGCACAATCTCAACTTCATCGCCTGCTTGTATAATATATTCTGCAAAATCACCACGTGGAATAATTTCCATGTTGATTTCGATAGCTAAGCGTTGATTGAGTAAGTCTTTTTGTTCAAGAAGTTGGTGGACAGAGGTTGGCTCAGGCAGCGTAGTTGCTTCACCATTAATGCTGATCTCCATTACAATCTCCAAGGCGTTTTTGTGTTTGGAGCGGGTGATGGGAATCGAACCCACGTGTCAAGCTTGGGAAGCTTGCGTTCTACCATTGAACTACACCCGCGACGCGACATACGATAGTAGCTTTGACTTGGGTTGTCTAGTTTAAGGTAACGCTAAAGGTGGGATACTCTGCTGAAGAAATCAGCAGAGTGAATGTCTTCTTTGAGTTTATCGCATGTGTTTTGCTAAAGGTTCTTCTGTCATGTGACCTAAAGGACGCACGAAAGTGTATTTAGCAGGTTCTACAACTAGTTGATCGAAAGACTCTTCTAAGTTTCCGCCGATGGCACTAAAGGGTGAGCCAATGATGAAGGCTACGCCACCAACGATGGTGCCAGCTAGGGTTAGAGGGCGTACGGCAACCGCATCTAAGAACATATCGGTTGAGTCAACTTTATCATGCGGTTGATATGCACTAACAGAGCCGGCAAATAAACTGGTAAAACCGAGTGCGCAGGCAAATGTTAAGCTGGTGAGTGATGTGCGAATTCGTGACATGGCTGAAACCTCATTGTTGTTAGACTTAACCTGATATACCAAACTGTAATGGAGTGGCATCAGCGATATTAAGCAATATTTTATTGAATTAGCGTTTGCTTTTAAAGTCTTGGTTTTTTTTAATTGGAGTGTGCTACTCAAAAGAGTAGGTGATCATCTTAGAAAATCAAGAGGTTATCAGAGATTCTGAAGATCTTGATTTTCTAAAGTGGTCATTTTGTCCGATGGATGGCTATTGGTTTGGTTACTTTGCTGCCGTTAACAAGGTCGCAACTTCTTGATATTTCTGGGCTGTTTTATTCACGATCTGTTCTGGTAACTCAGGTCCCGGAGGTGTTTTGTCCCAGTCTAGGCCGCTGAGATAATCTCTAACAAACTGTTTATCAAAACTGGGTGGGTTTTGACCAACGCAATAAGTATCAGCAGGCCAGAAGCGAGATGAGTCCGGTGTGAGCACCTCGTCTATAAGGTATAGGTTGCCGTTATGATCTTCGCCAAATTCAAATTTTGTATCCGCAATGATGATGCCACGCTTGGCGGCATAGTCTGCTGCAGTTTGGTATAACTTGATGCTAACATCGGCAACTTGTTGCGCCTTCTCAGTACCGATTAAACGTTCGACACCGGCAAAATCAATATTTTCATCATGATCACCAATGCTGGCTTTGGTTGACGGGGTGAACAAAACTTCCGGTAATTTTTCGGCCTGTTTCAGACCTGAGGGAAGATCAATGCCGCACACTTTGCCTGATTGTTGGTAGTCATTCCAGCCTGAGCCGACAAGGTAACCGCGAACAATGGCCTCAATAGGGAGTGGTTTGAGTTTTTTAACGACCATGGTGCGATTGGCAAGTTGGGTTGCGATGTCTTCTGGTAAATAGTGAGAAAGCGGAACATCGGCTAGGTGGTGTGGAATAATCCCTTTTAATTGCTCGAACCAAAAGTTAGCGACCTGAGTCAGAATAACGCCTTTGTTTGGAATGGGGGTTGGAAGTACGACGTCAAAAGCTGAAATTCGATCTGTTGTGATGATGAGTAAATGGTCGTCATCTGCTTGGTAGATTTTGCGAACTTTACCTTCGGAAATGAGGGGGAGGTTAATTGAAATGTCCATGTTTTTGTTCCAACAGTCTATTAAGGCAGGCCGATATTCTGAACGAGCTGAGATAATATGAGAAGTGTTTTCTTGCGCTGCAATGAGTTTGTTATACTCAATCCATATTGAGTGCTTTGCAAAATAGGCTCTATCATGCAAAGTGCAGTAATGATTTATGAATGGAGAAAGTGAATGTACAGTTTTGGAAAGTCTGTTGCCGGTGCGTTTGATGCGGTGGTTGAACAAGTAATTGCAGCCTTAAAGGTCGAGGGCTTTGGTATTATTACCGATATTGATATTCAGGCAACAATGAAAGCTAAAATTGATGTGGAGCGCGCGCCATACCGGATATTAGGCGCTTGCAACCCTAAATTGGCGAATGAAGCGATCAATAAAGAGCCCAGCATCGGTTTGTTGTTACCTTGTAATGTTGTGGTTAGAGAAACAGGTGATAATGAGGTGATGGTTGAGTTCATGGACCCTGCGGCTGTTTTAGGCCTTTCACAAGGGGGTGATCTGAAGACGCTTGGCGATGATGTTAAAGGTCGTTTGGAACGTGTGCAGGCAGCGCTTTAATAAGGTTTAAGCTATGCAAGATCCTAATTTCACACTGGTTTGGGGAGCGTATCTCGGAGCCAGTGTTATTTTGTCAGCACTCATTTGGTGGCAAGTTAGAAAACTTTTTCCTTGTTGGTTAAAAGCTATTTTTATCAGTTGGGGAGTCGCGCTATTGTTTACTCCGGCTTTTGGTAACGAGGCTGGAGAATACTGGGTGCCGGCAATTATGGCGGCTTTGTTTAAAGGTATTCAGCAAGCGAGCGTTGATGGCTCGATGGTTTATGTGAAAAATATTGGTGTGGCATGGGCCGTTTTGGCTGCTGTGTGGATGATTGTCTGCATTTTAAAGCGAAGGCGGCAGTAACCTGGTACACCTGAAAGTGGTGTCATTACAACAGAAGTCATCTTAAGCATTATAATAATAAAAGAGGCAACACAAATGATGAAAACATTCGTACTGGTGATGGGGTTGGTGTTCTTGCCAATGTGGGCAATTGCCGCTGATGTTGTCAGCGATGAAAACGCCCTTTTTGCACAAGCTGAGGCAGCACTTGAGTCACATAGTTATGAGCAGGCATTAGCGCTCTATAAGCAGTCAGCAGAGTTAGGGCATCCAGAAGCACAAAAACTCATTGTGGAAATGGAAGATATTATGGCGGCGAATGCTGCCGTGCCAATAAGCCCTATGCTGCTTAATTTCCTATATGCCATCTTTGGTGGCTTTTTGACGTTGTTTTTTATGTGGTTAGGTTGTCGTATCTTTAACCATTCTGTTGGTTTTGATATCAATGATGAGCTTTCCCGTGGCAATGTTGCTGTTGGTTTGATGATTATGGGTATTTTTATTGGTATAGGCACAGCGTTAGGCTTAGTGATTGGTTTAGGCCTCAGTTAATGTCTTATTATTGGCGGGTGCTGTGCCTCTTATTGATGGGTGGTATTGCTTTTACGGCGAATGCTGAGAGAAGTCTCGACCCAGATAAATGGACGCGCAAATACGACCGGTATTTTCGCAAATATACTAAGCATTATTTTGGTCCGCATTTTAATTGGCGTTGGTTTAAAGCGCAGGCCATTGCTGAGTCCAACCTGAACCCGAAGGCAAGAAGTCATGTTGGGGCTATGGGGATAATGCAAATTATGCCGAGAACTTATACCGATATAAAAAAGAAAAATCCCCACTTCTTTAGTGTTAATACACCAAAGTGGAATATCGCGGCAGGGATTTATTATGATCGGTACCTCTATCGAAAATGGCAAAAAGGCTTTAGCACTCAAGAGCGGCTAGCTTTAATGTTCGGTGGTTATAATGCTGGGCATGGCACGATGCGTAAAGCGTATAAAAAAGCCTTAAAAAAGCATAAAAAAGTCCGGAAATGGTCTCAAGTAGCGGGTTTTGCGCCGAAAGAGACGCAAAACTATGTTAAGCGTATTCGCCGTTACATGAAGGCTTTGCAACGTGAATAGGTTGTCTACGTCATTAACCAATATCGCCCAGTGGTGGCAACCGCTGCCAGTATTAGTCCAATAATTAAATTGATGCCCACCATCGTTCGTATCTTCGCCAGCTGTTCACCTGCGGCAGGAAAATTTTGTGCCTCAACAGCGCTTGATAGCTTTTTATAAGGTGAGAAATAGAGGTATACGAAAATGGCGGCCATGATGCACCCGAGTATAATCATGACGCTGACAAAGGGGGCTTTAATATTGGTCATTAATCCACCGCCAGTGATGAATAACGTTAGAATAGATAGCCAAACCCAGGGAAAAAATTTTGCAAAAGCGGCATCCCAAAGTGTTAAGCGCTGGGGTGGCTCCAGCAATGAGGCTGCTGGCCGTAAGGCCATATAGGCGAAGAACATTCCGCCAATCCAAATGATTGCAGCTAATGTGTGTGCCATGAGTAGAGGCACTAAAATGGAATTGCTCATGAAAAACTGTCCTTAAATGAATGGAGTTGTCGTTTTATTGGGTGGGTTGCTTGTTCGCAGCTGTGATGATTTTTTTCATCCAGCCCCGAGCTTTTTTAATGAGGGTGCCACCACTATTAGAGTAATAATGATTGGCATCGCTGACCTTGCTCTGTCGATAATTTTTATTACCCGCCCTAATTGCCGCTAACCTTTTTGCGCGCAAAGTGTCTTTTACATCAGCGAAGTCAGAGCCACCATAGATTTCAAGTACGGGCAAGGTCACTTTTTCGATCGTGTCTAGAGGATTAAAACCAGAAGGTTTTTTTTGTCCCGTGAGGCTAATGGCAATAAGCCCATGAATTCTGGGTTTTTCGTTAATCAATGCGGGCTCAGCTTCGGTATTTGCTACGTAATCCATGATGGCGTAAGCACCAAAGCTGTGACCAATGAGTATGATGTCTTTAACTTTAAGTTCCTCTAAAAACTCAATGCTTTTGTCAATCCTAGCTCTGGTTTCTTCTAGGGTTTCGAGGTAGTCATTAAAGGTCGCTTTGCTAGATAATACGGGGCTTTGAATGGAGAGCGTAGACCAGCCATAAATGGGAAGCTTGGTGCGGAGTGGCTCAATGACATTGGGCCAGTTAGGGTGTGCTCCCATACCATGGACAAGGATGACGGCTTTCTGGCTATCAGTTTCTGTCTCAGCAAAAAGTGCCATAAATTTATTGTTTTCAAGCGCCAGCCATTCTACTGAGCCAATGACTATATGGTCTTTTAGTTGGTTGGCAATACGCAATTCTTTTAAGTTGTTGGCAGCAAAGCTGGTGCTGTTGTAAGCCATGAGTGCAATGAGTAATGTGACTTGAAATCGCATGCAGTCGATCGCCTTAAAAGTGAGAGAATATGACCACAATACCGGTTGTGATATGAAAAAAAAACAAGCAAGCCCTTAATAAAGCTTTTCGAATAGAGTAAAATAACGGACTGTTTTACGCGCATACCTATTTACGCATGGAGATTTCTAATGAGCGACTATTTAATTGCACCATCTATTTTATCAGCTGACTTTGCCAAATTGGGCGAAGAAGTGGATAACGTCTTAGCTTCGGGTGCTGATGTAGTACATTTTGATGTTATGGACAATCATTATGTGCCTAACTTAACTATTGGGCCGCTAGTGTGTGAAGCGCTTCGTAAACATGGTGTAACAGCAGATATTGATGTGCATTTAATGGTGAAGCCGGTTGATCGCATTATTCCTGATTTTGCAAAAGCGGGTGCAAGTTACATTACATTTCACCCTGAAGCGTCTGAGCATATTGACCGTACGTTACAAATGATTCGTGAATTAGGCTGTAAATCTGGCTTGGTATTCAATCCTGCAACGCCGCTTGACTGCTTAAAGCATGTGATGGATAAAGTTGATATTATATTGTTAATGTCTGTTAACCCAGGTTTTGGTGGGCAGTCTTTCATCCCTGAAACATTGAATAAGTTAAAAGAAGCACGCAAATTAATTGATGAGAGTGGATACGATATCCTTCTTGAGATTGATGGTGGTGTTAAGGTTGATAACATCGGTGAAATTGCTGCTGCGGGCGCAGATATGTTTGTTGCAGGTTCTGCAATCTTCAATACTGATGACTATAAAGCAACCATCGATTCGATGAGAGATGAGCTGGCTAAAGCAAAATAATTGAGGTTGACCAAGAGGCTGCAATATTGAGCCTTTTGGGAAGCTAAGCATTATTATCAACACAGCTGTGTGTGATAATGACAAAAAGGCGATTTTATTCGCCTTTTTGCATGTTATAAAGTAGCAATTTAAAGTACCTATTTTCCTCATACTGATTAGGAGTACCCGTGAAAAGACCTGAGCTGATTGTTATTGATGTAGATGGCACCTTAGTGGATAGCGTTCCCGATTTGGCCTATTGTGTTGATGAAATGATGAAACAACTTGGCTTGCCTGTTCGCGGGGAAGAAGCTGTTCGTCAGTGGGTTGGGAATGGGGTTGAACGCTTGGTCCGTAGAGCATTGATAAATCAGCTTAATGGCGAGCCAGACGATGCTGATTTTGACAAAGCGATGCCTATCTTCATGGATTTGTATGCCGAGAATACTTCTAAGCGTAGTGCTTTATACCCTGGTGTGGCTGAAGGTTTGGCTTATTTGAAGGCGCAAGGCTTCCAGCTAGGTTGTGTGACGAATAAAGCCGAGCAATTTACTTTACCCATATTAAAAGACTTAGGTATTTTTGATTATTTTAAGGTGATTGTAAGTGGCGATACACTCGATAAGAAGAAGCCAGATCCATTGCCATTACTGCATATTGCTGAGTCTTATGGGGTTTCTCCAGAAAATAGCATGATGCTTGGTGACTCAGTCAGTGATGTGAAAGCTGCGCGCGCTGCAAATTTCAGTATTATTTGCATGAGTTATGGTTATAATCATGGGGTAGATATTCGAGATGCAAATCCAGACTTAGTGATGGATAGTTTTGTTGAATTAAAAGAGGTTTTTCCTGCATAACATTCAACACTGTGTCTTTTGGTCAATGAATAACGGCTTCAGTGTAAGTCGTTACTTTTCGTTAAACGGTTAAGGTTAACAATTGCTGTGACTAACAATAAAACACATCAACAGCCCCTCTTTTTCCCTGTCATATTCTGGCAGTGGCGTCGCTAATAGCACTTGGCCAAAAATCAAACTTTTTGGTCTTCAATGAGTTATTATTTGATATAAAATCATAAGGTTATCCTGATGACGCCTGAACAATTTTCGATTTATAAAGCCCAGGGCTTTAACCGTATTCCATTAGTGAAACAAGTCCTTGCAGATCTTGATACACCCTTAAGTGCGTATTTAAAGCTTGCTGATGGTGATTACTCCTATCTATTAGAGTCCGTTCAAGGTGGAGAGAAATGGGGTCGTTACTCCATTATTGGTCTGCCATCAAAAACAGTTGTTTCTGTGGTGGGTTATGATGTCACCGTTAAAGTAGACGCTAACATTGTTGAAACTGAGACGGTTAAAGACCCATTAGAATGGGTGGAAAACTACTTAGCTCGCTATAAAGTGCCCGAGATTCCCGGGTTGCCCCGGACTAATGGCGGGTTAGTCGGTTATTTTGCGTACGATACTGTTCGTTATATTGAGCCTAGGTTAGCCGCTGGTGTTAACCCTGACCCTTTGGGCACGCCGGATATCTTGTTGATGCTGTCAGAAGAACTGGTGGTGTTTGATAACTTGAGTGGCAAGCTGTTTGTGATTGTTCATGTTGACCCGGCTGATGTGGGCGCTTATGACAATGGCCATGCACGAATTGATGCGCTCATTCAGCATTTGCAAAATGATTGCGCTGTCGCTCCAAGCTCTCAACTGCGAGCAGTAGAAGAGCAGGACTTTGAGTCGGCTTTCCCACAAGATAAATTTGAATCTGCAGTAGATACGATCAAAAAATATATTGTGGAAGGTGACACCATGCAAGTGGTGTTGTCGCAGAGAATGTCCGTTGATTATCATGCGGCACCATTGGATTTATATCGTGCGTTGCGTTGTTTGAACCCTTCCCCTTATATGTATTTTTTCAATTTTAAAGGGTTTCATGTGGTTGGGTCGTCACCTGAAATTTTGGTTCGTCTGCAGGATAATGAAATTGCTGTTAGGCCAATTGCGGGAACTCGCCCAAGGGGTCATACAGAAGCAGAAGATGTAGCATTAGAAGCAGAATTATTAGCGGACCCCAAAGAAATTGCAGAGCATCTGATGCTCATTGATTTAGGCCGGAACGATGTGGGGCGAGTGGCAGATGTTGGCACGGTTAAGCTCACCGATAAAATGATTGTTGAGCGTTATTCGCATGTAATGCACATTGTGTCGAATGTGACCGGGCAAGTCTCAGATAAAGTGTCTGCCATGGATGTGCTGCGAGCAACGTTTCCTGCGGGGACATTGTCTGGTGCTCCGAAGATTCGCGCTATGGAAATTATTGATGACTTAGAGCCTGTTAAGCGAGGTATTTATGGTGGTGCAGTTGGTTATCTTTCCTGGGCTGGTGATATGGATACGGCCATTGCGATCCGCACAGCCGTCATCAAAGATAATAAGCTCTATATTCAAGCGGGGGCAGGGATTGTCGCAGATTCTGTGCCGCTGAAAGAGTGGGAAGAAACATTGAACAAAGGGCGTGCAATATTCCGCGCTGTGAAGATGGCTGAAAGTGGCTTGGGAGTGAGTTAAATGTTATTGATGATTGATAATTATGACTCCTTTACCTACAACATCGTGCAGTACTTTGGTGAGCTAGGTGCTGATGTTTCAGTGTATCGAAATGATCAAATAAGTATTGCTGAAATTGAAGCATTAAAGCCTGAGCATTTGGTCATCTCACCTGGCCCTTGCACGCCGAATGAGGCAGGTATCTCTGTTGAAGCCATTCGTCATTTTGCCGGGAAATTACCGATTTTGGGCGTGTGTTTGGGGCACCAAAGTATCGCCCAAGCCTTCGGTGGGAAGATTGTGCATGCACATGAGATTATGCATGGTAAAACGTCGCCCATTTACCACGAGCAAAAAAGCGTATTTTGCGATTTGCCAAATGCTTTTGAAGCGACGAGATATCACTCCTTAGTGATCGAGCAGTCAACTCTGCCCACTGACCTGGAAATTACAGCGTGGACGCAGTCCGATGATGGCAGTGTTGATGAAATCATGGGGGTTCGGCATAAAACGTTGCCGATAGAAGGGGTTCAGTTTCACCCTGAATCTATTTTGACCGAACATGGTCATCAAATGTTAGAAAATTTTCTAAAGCAGAAAGGGTAATTTATGGATATGCAAACCGCTGTTAGCCAAGTCATTGCTGGGGAAAATTTATCTGAATCAGACATGCATGCGGTGATGATGACAATCATGACTGGGGATGCGACACCTGCTCAAATCGGCGGGTTTTTGGTCGGCCTTAGAATGAAAGGTGAGACCATTGATGAAATAACGGCTGCTGCAAAAGTGATGCGTGAGTTGGCAACCTCCGTTGCGATTGGTGGTGAGCATATTGTTGATACCTGCGGTACAGGTGGTGATGGCGCGAAAACATTTAATATATCGACAGCCAGTGCATTTGTTGTCGCAGCAGCTGGCGGGCAAGTAGCCAAACACGGAAATCGGTCTATTTCCAGTAGCTCGGGTAGTGCTGACGTGCTGGAAGTGCTTGGTGTTAACTTAAATACGTCACCAGAGCAAGTCAGTCAGTGTGTACAAGAAATAGGGGTTGGTTTTATGTTCGCCCCATTATTTCATGGGGCGATGAAGCATGCGATAGGCCCTAGAAAAGAGTTGGGTGCGCGAACTTTATTTAATGTTTTAGGCCCGTTGACGAATCCTGCCGGTGCTAAGCGACAAGTGATGGGTGTTTATCAGCAAGGCTTAGTAGAGCCTATTGCCAATGTATTGCAAAAACTGGGCAGTGAACATGTGATGGTGGTGCACTCAGAGGATGGTATGGACGAGTTGAGCATCAGTGCGGGTACTTGGGTCAGTGAGCTTAATAATGGCGAGGTGTCATCCTATACGGTGAACCCTGAAGACGTTGGTTTGGCGTTGGCACCTGTGGCAGATTTAGCCGTAGATACAGCTGAGCAGAGTGCCGCACTCATACAGCAGATTTTTAGTGGCAGTACAGAAAACCAAGCAGCACGGGATGTGGTTCGTATTAATGCGGGAGCTGCAATTTATGTGGCGGGATTGGCCAGTTCTTTAGCTGAAGGTGTTGAGAAAGCGACGGATGTGATCGATCGTGGGCTCGCGGCTGAAAAAGTAGCGCAACTTGTGGAAAAAACCCAATCGTATGCTTAAGGGAATAAGATGAGTACACCTGATATTTTAATGAAAATCTTGGCGCGAAAAAGAGAAGAAGTGGATGAGCGGATAGCAAAATTGAGCATGACTCAGGTGCGTGCTGCGGCTGAAGTAGCTGATGCGCCAAGAGGTTTTGTTGCTGCGATTCAAAAACAGGTGGCGTTAGGTCATGCCGCGGTGATTGCTGAAATTAAGCGGGCTTCTCCAAGTAAAGGTTTAATACGGGAGCACTTTGTGCCGGCTGAGATTGCCGCAAGCTATGCTGAGCATGGTGCTACTTGTTTGTCTGTATTGACCGATGTTGATTTTTTTCAAGGTTCAGATGCCTTTTTGCAACAAGCGAGAGCGGCTTGCAAGATTCCTGTGCTTCGTAAAGAGTTCATGATCGATGATTATCAGGTGTATGAAGCAAGGGCGATGGCTGCAGATTGTATTTTGTTGATTGTGTCTGCTTTAGATGATGCACAATTATCGGGCTTGAGCCAGTTAGCAGCTGAGGTTGGCTTGGATGTATTGGTTGAAGTGCATGACGCTGAAGAGCTGGACCGAGCATTGCAACTCGATACGACGCTGATTGGTATTAATAACCGAAACTTACGAACCTTTGAAACCTCTTTGAATACAACCCTTGATTTGTTATCCCGCATTCCAGATAACCGCATTGTTGTGACAGAAAGTGGTATTCACGCGAAAGCCGATGTTGCTTTGATGCGCCGTCATGAGGTGCATACTTTCTTAGTTGGAGAGGCTTTTATGCGAGTGGAAAATCCTGGGGAAAAACTAGCAGAGCTTATGTTATAAAAAAGGCGTTGTAGCCTCTCTAGTGAAAGGCTTTTGTGTCAGGTTGGCGAGCGTCAGAGTTACCGAGTGCCGTGAACGACAATAGTTTTACCGTGAGCACTGATTAACCCATCTTCTTCAAGTGCTTTTAATACTCTACCTGCCATCTCTCGTGAGCAACCAACAATCCGGCCAATCTCTTGACGTGTAATGCGGATTTGCATGCCATCTGGATGCGTCATTGCATCGGGGAGTTTGCAGAGCTCAAGTAATTCACCTGCAATCCGTCCCGTGACATCTAAAAAGGCTAAGTGGCTGACTTTACGGCTGGTTTTGAGCAAGCGTTGTGTGAGTTGTACGCCAATCGCAAACAAAATGTCTTTATAAATATCCGCTAAACTGCCGTCGGCTAATTGCATTAGATGTGTGTAAGTAATTTCAGCCAGTAAGCATGGCGTTCGAGTTCTCACCATTACACTGCGGTATGGCTGTTCTTCGAATAGTCCCATTTCACCAATAAACTCACCATCGTTGAGGTAGGTGAGAATGATCTCATGACCTTCTTCATCTTCAATTAATACCGTGACGGATCCTTCGACAACATAGTACAGTGTGTCAGCAGGGTCTCCAGGGTAAATAATTTCACTTTTAGCCGGGTAGCGCCTCTTGTGGCAGTGAGGTAAAAATGACTCCAGAGCGGCATTTTTTTCTTTCTGATGATAATTCGGTGCAAATGTCGGCATAGATAGGTGCTCGTTGCTAATTAGTTAACGCTAATTTAAGTGTAGGCAAGGATTCTGGTTCTGTCGAATCTATATCTATTTTTCTTAAAATTGCACGCACTCAATAGGTCATATAGGCACTATGTTAGGGGAAGTTGAATGAATACGAAGATCAAGTGGGTTGATAACGCCATGTTTGTGGCAAAATCGGGCAGTGGCCATAGTGTGGTGATGGATGGGCCTGAGGATTTTGGCGGGCAAAACCTTGGGGTTCGCCCAATGGAAATGGTGTTAATGGGGCTGGGCGGTTGTACAGCCTTTGATGTTTTGCTGATCCTGAAGAAAGGCCGGCATAACGTGACTGATTGTGAAGTTGAAATTACTGCAGAGCGTTCTGAAAGCGTGCCTAAGGTGTACACCAAAATTCATGTGCATTTTGTGGTTACAGGTCGCGGTTTGACTGAAAAAGCGGTTGCTAGGGCTGTTGAACTGTCATCCACTAAATATTGTTCGGTGTCGATTATGCTGGGGCACAGTGTTGAAATGTCGCATGGTTTTGAAGTGGTTGAGGAGGCTGTTTAGTTTTCAGCCCCTTTTTTCCTGACTCATGCCTTATTTGGAGGTAGAGGGTGCACATAAGGTTGGCGCTAAATTCTATAGGTTGTTTTGGTCATTATTTTAGCGGTTAATTTCATCGCTATTCGAATGGGGTAGGGCAGTTCTGCTGCGCCACCCTCTATCGCATTAGTGGCATGCTGCTGCTCATCTGTTTTCATTTGTTCTAAGATAGCGCGTGTTTTAGTGTCGTTTAATGGCACTTGTTGTAAGTGTTCGTCTAAATGTTTTACAACTTGTTTTTCAGTTTCTGCGACAAAACCAAGGCTCCACTTATCGCCAGCAAAGCCTGCCGCGGCACCAATGGCAAAGGAGCTTGCGTACCAGAAAGGGGTGAGGTAACTGGCTCTTCCGCCCAGCTCTTTGCTGCGTTGTTCACACCATTCTAAATGGTCATTTTCTTCAATAGCGGCGTTCTCCATGCTAGCTCTCACTTCAGGTAGTTTAGCAGTGAGTGCTTGGCCTTGGTAAAGGGCTTGTGCACAGACTTCACCCGTGTGATTGATTCGCATGAGGGCAGCTGTGTGCTTTTGTTCTTGCTCGGTTTGCTCAGTTTCATCATGTGAGTTAGCGGGGTTTACTCTGTCGCTTGTCATGGGTTTTCCTGCAACAGTGCGAACGGCTTGGTCTATCTGGTGAATCAATTTGTCTGCAAAAGAGGGGTGTCGGTTTAGCATGATGATGTCTCCGGGGTTGAGAGGCCAAGCGCTAAGGCGATGAGTGTGATGGGGTGAACCACGTCTAGAGTAATGCCATGATACTTCAAGGCTGAGGAAAATTGTAGTGCACAGCCTATGTTGGTTGTGACAAGGTAATCTGGAAGTGGAGAGGGAAGTTGCTTTATTTGTTCTGCGATCAGCGCGTTTGAGATGCTTGGCTGTTGTACGCTGTACTGACCCGCACCGCCACAGCAATAGGTGCTATTGAGTGTCTGTAGTTCAATATGGTTGAAATTTGCCAGCAAGTCGGTGGCAGCTGTGGTGTCTTTGAGTCTGTTTTTTGCGCTGCAAGGGGTGTGTAGTAGCGCTTTGACTTTGTGTTGTTGGTTGCTGTGATGTAGAGGGTGTTTTAATAACAGTCGGCAAATATCGATGAGTTTGTGGCTGATGTCTGCCTCAGGAAAATGGTGAGGGTACTCTTTTATAAATGATCCGCATCCCGTGGCGAGGTAAACAACATGGTCGACTTGGTCTGCAAGTTGTTTATGCTGCCGTGCTTTTTTTGTTGCCGCTTTGCTGTTGCCTTGATGAAAGTCTATTGAGCCACAACAAGTACTCGTTGAAATGGTTTGGATGCCCAGGTGTTGTAACACCTTATGAGTATCGCTTAAGGTTCTAGTGTCCAGTGAATTTGTGAGGCAGCCTTGTAGTAATAAGGTTGTCGCGTTCATATCGTTGAATTGTTCAATTTTGTGCTGGCGGCTAATCGGTGCTGTACGTAGCCAAAGTTTTTGTACTGTTTTGGGGAGGCGTTTAACGGGTAACCAATTTAGGTGCTGGCGTAGCTTTAGGATGAGGGTAAGCCATCTTGGCTGAGTCACCGTATTGATGATGCGAGTTTTAGCCTGCTTGGGGAGGGTGGTTTTAACATCATTAATGATTTTGCCAAAAGGGACTTGAGATGGGCATACCTTTTCGCAGGCTAAGCACTGTAAACAGCTATCGATATGTTGCAGGAGTGTCGGGGTTGGTTTAAGTGCTTTTTGGTTTAACCCTTGGATGAGGGAAATTCTGCCGCGCGGAGAGTCCGCTTCGTTTTGAGTGAGAAAGTAAGTTGGGCAGTGTGGGCTGCATAAGCCGCATTTTACGCAAAGTTCAGTATCTTGGTTCACAGGTCACTACTATATAGTATGTGCTTAAAATATCAGCTTAGGAGAATTAAATGTCATTTTACCAACATCATGTGTTTTTTTGTACCAACCAAAGGGAGGGCGGTAAACCGTGTTGTAACGATTTTATGGCTCAAACTATTAGAGACTATGTGAAGGGGAAAATAAAGGAGTTAGGCATTTCTGGGGAGGGTCGGGTTCGAGTGAATCAAGCCGGTTGTCTTGGGCGTTGTGAAGAAGGACCTGTACTGGTGGTTTATCCAGAAGGTATTTGGTACCGATATGAGAATAAAGACGATATAGATGAAGTGATTGAGCAGCATCTACAGGGTGGGAATGTAGTCAAAAGATTACAAATAAATAAGTGAAATGTTAAAAATAGATTGACTGGTATGTATTAATATTAGAGAATGCTCACATGCTTAAACAGGTTGGCGGTTGCAAATTTTAAAACTCCTCCATCCTCCTTTGGTGGTTTTGGCGCGGTATCTTGTACCGCGCCTTTTTTATGCTTGTGCCAGTCAAAAATATTTGATAGTATCCGCTTTCTTTCTTCCACGTGTAGTTTTTGGAGTCGTACATGAAGACCTTTAGTGCAAAACCTGCTGAGGTAAAACGCAGTTGGCTTTTAGTCGATGCAGATGGTAAAACCTTAGGTAGACTAGCAGCTGAAGTTGCCCGTCGTTTACGTGGCAAGCATAAGCCTGAATATACACCGCACGTGGATACTGGCGATTACATTGTCGTAATTAATGCCGATAAAATCCATGTAACGGGTAACAAACTGAAAGATAAAGTTTATTACCATCATACTGGGTATATTGGTAACTTAAAATCCATCACTTTAGAAAAACAATTGCAAAAAGCACCTGAACGTGTGATCGAAATAGCAGTTAAGGGCATGATGCCTAAAAACTCTTTGGGTCGTGCAATGTTTAAGAAGTTGAAGGTTTATGCTGGTTCTGATCATCAGCATGCAGCTCAGCAACCACAACTTTTAGAAATTTAATTAGAGAACGGTATAAACATGGCATCAACACAATATTATGGAACCGGACGTCGTAAAAGCTCAGTCGCAAGAGTTTTCCTAACTTCAGGTTCAGGCAAAGTAACGGTTAATAATCTTTCTCTAGATGATTATTTCGGTCGTGAGACAGCTCGAATGGTTGTGCGTCAACCGATTGAGTTAGTTGAAATGGTTGAAAAGTTTGACATCAATGTCACTGTCAAAGGTGGTGGAACAACCGGTCAAGCTGGTGCGATTAGATTAGGTATTACTCGTGCATTAATGGTATATGACGAAACATTACGGTCTGGCTTGAGAAAAGCGGGCTATGTTACTCGTGATGCTCGTAAAGTGGAAAGAAAGAAAATTGGTTTGCACAAAGCACGTCGTGCACCTCAGTTCTCAAAGCGTTAATACCGTTTTTTCTGCTGTTACATACAAAAGCCAGGCGAAAGCCTGGCTTTTGTCGTTTTAGTACAACAAAAATAAAAATAATCATCCTATTTACCGAAAATAGGGCGTTTAATCTTGCATGTTGATTGATCTCTGCCTATATTTACATAAAAACAACATTGGGTTTTTTGGGTCGATATTGTTGTTTGGATGCAAATAAGTCTATTCAGCAGTATAAAAAAAATAAATTTCCTTAGGGGATGAAATAATGAAAACAATTTTAGGGTTCGCTATTGGGTCACTGCTTGCTGCAGTACCTTTCGCATCTAGCATGGCTGATGTGAAAATTTACGGTTCTGTTCAAGCAGAATACTCAAATGAAGATTTAGATGGTCAAAGTGCTGAGCAAGGCGTTGACGATGACTTTAGAACCCGCATCGGTTTTAAAGCATGGGA
This sequence comes from Methylococcales bacterium, assembly GCA_018672285.1. Lineage (GTDB taxonomy): Bacteria > Pseudomonadota > Gammaproteobacteria > JABHGC01 > JABHGC01 > JABHGC01. The sequence continues at coordinate 8,767 of JABHGC010000161.1, read as the reverse complement.
AAAATTAGGCAACGGCATGACTGCTGTGACTGTTTTAGAGTTTAATGCTGACTCTACTGGTGACAGAAACAATGGTTTAAGAAATCGTCAATTATTTGTTGGCTTAAAGCACAAGAAATGGGGCTTCTTAAAAGCGGGTACTATTAGCTCGCCTTATAAACTGTTAGGTGGCGCTAAGATTGACGGTTTTTATGATACGGCGCTTCAAGCTGCTGGTGCTGGCGGAATGAGTCAAGCGATTGGTGGTGCGGGTAATGTTAACGGTAACACTAATGGTCTGATGAGCCATGATGGTTTTGTTGAGAGTGCGATTTCATATCGTTCTCCAAGCTGGAATAACATGACATTGCATGCATTGATTTCTCCTGATGAGAAAGTTGACGGTGCAGTTGATAATGGTGTAGCTACTCCTGGTGCAGACGATGGTGATGATAACGATTGGGTTGTAGGCTTAACTTATCGTAATGGTCCTATTTGGGCTTGGATCGCTCATGCTTCTAACAATGTTGAAAATCAAGACGACGAAGTCGCAACCAAAATCGGTGCTCAAATGGCTGTTGGTGCACACTCTCTTGCGTTCCAATATGAGTGGATTCAAGATTCAGCATCTTTAAATAGTGGTGCTGGTAACGTGAATGGTGTTTCTAACTTTTCATCTATCAATGCTGCTGCAACGGGTGGTGTAGGCCGAGTATCTACTGATGGTGATATTTGGTTCTTAGGTTATCAGTTTAAAGCCGGTAATAACCTATTTATCATGCAGTTAGGTGGTGTAGACTCTGAAGATAGGGGTGCTCTTGAAGGTAATGATTCTGATTACTTCGCAATTGGCATGATTCACAGCTTCAGTAAGAAAACCAAAATCATCACTGGCTACTCAGAGTCTGATAGCAATGACGTAGGTACAACTGATGACCGTGAAGTGGTTTCTATCGCATTACGTAAAGACTTCTAATCACGTTAAGCAGTGATTTTGAGTTTTAAAAAGCCAGGGCTTGCCCTGGCTTTTTTATGTCTTTTTTTGCAACTCTTTAGGCACTCTGAAGACAATATTTTCTTCTATACCACTTTGTTCTTGTACCGTTTTTGCCCCCCAATCTTTGAGTTGGCCTAATACTTCATGAACTAAAACTTCAGGTGCAGACGCACCTGCGGTGACGCCAATGGTCGCAGATGAAGGTATCCACTCGCGTTGAATGTCCTCTGCACCGTCAATGAGGTAGGCCGGTTTGCCAAGCTTGATGGCGATTTCTTGTAAGCGATTCGAGTTAGAGCTATTGACTGAACCGACCACTAAGACCACATCACAGGATTCAGCCAATTGTTTGACTGCATCTTGTCTGTTTTGTGTGGCATAACAGATATCATCTTTTTTGGGGCCAATAATCTTGGGGAATTGCTGTTTTAAAGCATCAATAATGTCTTGTGTGTCGTCCATTGAAAGGGTTGTTTGGGTGACAAAAGCCAACTCGTTGGGGTTTTTGACGGGTAAATTGGGCACGTCTTTGGGCGATTCGACCAGGTAAATACCTAAACCTTGTTCATGCTGGTATTGCCCCATTGTACCTTCAACTTCAGGGTGGCCTGCGTGACCGATCAGAATGACTTCATGGCCTGCTTTGCAGTGTTTGGCAACTTCTAAATGGACTTTGGTGACGAGAGGGCAAGTGGCATCAAAAATTCTTAAGTGGCGTTGTTTTGCCTGTTCTCTGATGGCCTGGGAAACTCCGTGAGCACTGAAGATAACCGTGGTATCTGTTGGTACATCCTCTAGGTCATCAACGAAAATAGCGCCACTTTTTTTCAAATAATTAACGACAAATTTATTGTGAACAACTTCATGGCGAACGTATATAGGGGCGCCAAAAATATCGAGTGCCCGCTCTACGATTTCAATGGCACGGTCAACACCGGCGCAGAAGCCTCTGGGTTTGGCAAGTATTACGTCCATGTTAAGTCCTAGTGAAGGTTGGGTTGGTTGACGTGAATGATTTCGGCGCTGAAGGTAATGGTGTGCCCTGCCAGCGGGTGGTTGAAATCAATGATGATTGCGCCGTCTTTGATTTCGATGATGGTGCCTAAAATTTCTTCGCCGTCTTGGTTGAAAGGGAGTATATCCCCTGCGTTGGGTAGGTCTTTGAATAAGCTTGGTTCAACCGCTTGAATTAATGTTTCATCGCGGAAACCAAAGCTCATTCGTGGGTCAATGGTGACCTGTTGTTTATCGCCGATTGTTAATCCTATTAAGGTTTCTTCAAAGCAGGTTTTTAATGTGCCATCACCAATGTTCAGGGTCACTGGCTGTTCTGGGTCTGTTTGATCTACAATATTGCCTGCTTCAAGTTGGAGCTTAAAGTGTAATGTCACTTGGCTGTTTTCTTCGATGCTGATTGTTGATGCACTGTTTTTCATTACTGTGAAAATTCCTTACAATGGCTTTTTTAAAAGGATTATCTTATGCCTATCTCTATGATTGTTGCGATGTCTGATGCCCGGGTGATTGGCTATAAAAATGAGTTACCTTGGCGCTTGTCCGCTGATTTACAATACTTTCGGCAAGTCACGATGGGTAAGCCAATTGTGATGGGGCGTAAAACATTTGAGTCGATTGGCCGGTGTTTGCCTGGGCGGGACAATTATATCATTACTCGAGATGAAAATTACACAGTAGAAGGTGGCAAGGTTTTCCAAAGCTTAAACTTGGCATTGGAGGATGCATCCGTGCAAGGGGAGGTGATGATTATTGGTGGTGCCCAAATTTATGAAGTGGCATTGCCTTTAGTGGATCAGCTCTACGTGACGGAGGTGTCAGGAACGTTTGAGGGGGATGCATTTTTCCCTGAAATAGCAACGAAAGAATGGGGCTTGCAGGAGATGGCGTGTTTTTCTGCTGATGAAAAAAATGAATATGATTACTGCTTTAAGCGATACACACGCTTGGTGTCGTGTTGACGGTTACTCAGGTGTTGCCATGTAAGAGGGACAGTCTAATTGAACCCGAGTCAAAGTGTCGTCTAATTTAATCGCCGTTAGGGTGCCGCCCCATAGGCAGCCAGTATCGGTGCACAGCGCGTTATTTTCCCAGTTGTAATTGAGCGTTGACCAGTGTCCAAAAGCGATTCGGTCATGGATGGTTTGTCTATTTGGGGCAAGGTACCAAGGAATTGCGCCTGCGCTAACATCTTTAGGGGCGAGCTTTTCTTTGTGCAATAAAGTGCCGTTGCTATCACAGCAGCGTAGCCTGGTAAAACAATTGGTGATAAAACGAAGCCGCTCCATGCCCTCTAAGTCGTCTGACCAAATATTGGGTTTGTTGCCATACATGTTGGCAAAATAGGCATTGTATTGCTCTGATTGAACAACAGACTCTAATGTTTTGGCGTGTTCAATGGCATCTAAGAGAGACCATTGGGGTGGGAGTCCTGCATGAATCATTGTCCAGTTTATCGTGCTGTCATGATGAAGGAAGGGGCGATGTCTGAGCCATTCAAAGAGGTCTATTTTGTCTGGGGCGTGTAAAATATCATCTAATGAGCCTGCAAAATAATGTTTGCTGTTACCGGTGATAACCGCCAATAGGTGCATGTCGTGGTTGCCGAGAACGACTTTAACATGCTCTCCAAGCGCTTTGACGAACCTCAATGTTTCGAGAGATTTTGGGCCTCGATTAACAAGATCCCCTGCTAACCACAGCTCATCCTTGCTTGTATCAAAAGCAATAAGCTCGAGTAGTTGTTGCAACTCATCTAAGCAGCCTTGCAAATCTCCAATCACATAGGTGCTCATGGCTTAGTGCAGCACCCGAGGCACAGATAACGAAAATGGGGCAACTGAGGCGTCAAACTGATGGCCATCACCTGCCATCATTTGATAACTGCCTTGCATGCTGCCAACTGGTGTTTCAATCATGGCACTGCTGGTATACTGATAAGATTGGTTTGGCTCTAGGTGAGGTTGTTCACCGACCACGCCTTCTCCAAATACCTCTTCATTCTTGCCATTAGAGTCTTGAATTAACCACTTGCGAGTTAATAGTTTTGCAGGGGTTTGGCCTTCATTTTTAATGGTGATGGTGTAGGCAAATAAATACCGGTTATGTTCTGGCTGAGACTGTTTTTCGATGTACTCAACTTGAACGGAAACTTTGATATTGTAAGAATTTGTACTATTCATAAAGAATGAAGCCTTGTTGCAAGTAAGGGCATAAGATAAAAGGTTTCAGCGTTAGGGTAAAGCACATTGAGGCGAGAGATGTATGAGTAAAGTGATGGTTGGTGTGGTAATGCTGTTCATGGCAGGGTCGTTGGTCGCAGCAGAGCCGGTACGAGTGTTGGCATCTGCAGCGCGGCAAGGTGATTTAGAGTCAGTAGAGAATCTATTGGCAGATGGTGTGGATGTGAATGCACAGAGCTCTACAGGGCGAACGGCATTGATGATTGCGTCATATCAAGGCAACTGGTTTGTGGTCAATGCTTTAATGTCTGATGGTGCTGACCCTAATTTGGCCGATAAGCGTGGGCGGACGGCATTAATTGAAGCTGCAACCTTTGGTCGAGGCAAAATTATTGAGTTATTGATTTCGATGGGGGCAGATGTTGATGCGAAGTCTCAAGATGGTCGTACTGCGTTAATTCATGCGGTGATTAACCGGCATGTTCCAGCAGTGACATTATTGGTTGATCGTGGCGCGGATGTGAATATTAAGGATGCAAAAGAAAACTCTGCGTTAAAGGAGGCGACTCGAAGTAAATTAAAAGCGGTTGAGAAATTATTAAAAGATGCTGGGGCAACGGAAGAAAAAGAACCAGATAAGAAATAAAACCAAAGTGTGATGAGGATCCCTGCTTTAAAGTGCGGCATACCGTAACCTGGTATTGTGTTTAGGCCTGGTGACTGGTGTAGCTTATGGTGCTTAAGGGTGACCCATTGAAGGTTTTGATGCCCATTGTTATGCTGGCGCTGTTGGTGACGTATGTGAGTGAGGGTTGGGTTAATCACCACCACGCCGATGCTTTAATGATTGTTCAAAATGACTGTGTTCTGCACCAAACTGCTAACCATATCCATGTAAAACCAAATTCTGCACTTTCATTTGCGTTAATTGATTGAAAATCCCACGCTTTTTCTACTATTCTTAAGGTTACTTGATTTTACTGCCTATAAGAGAAACTTTATGTCTGAAAAAATTCGCGTTGGTGTGGTGGGTGTTGGTTATTTGGGCAAGTTTCATGCGCGAATATATTCTGGAATGGATAATGTTGAGCTCATCGGTATTGTTGACCCGAATGAGGAAACTGCTAAGACGATTGCTGGGGAATGTCATTGTAAAGTGTTTGACGATATTGAATCGTTATCCAAAGAAATTGATGCAGTGAGTATTGTTTCTCCAACCAGTTTACATTTAGAAAGTGCAACACCTTTTTTGCAAAAAGGCGTTCACATGATGCTAGAAAAGCCCATTGCACCTTCTGTAGAAGAAGGACAAAAAATTGTTGAAATGGCCGAGTCTAATAATGCCATTTTACAAATTGGTCATTTAGAGCGGTTTAATGCAGGGGTTATGGCATTGGCTGAAAGAGTGTCTAGTCCTAAATTTATTGAAGCGCACCGTATGGGTGAGTTTGTGGCAAGAGCGACAGATGTCGATGTGGTTTCAGACCTGATGATTCATGATATTGATATTATCTTGTCCCTAGTCAACTCAGAGCTTACTGATATTTCTGCAAATGGTTTGAGTGTATTGACCGATCACATAGATATTGCCAATGCCCGTTTAGAGTTTGAGAATGGTGCGGTTGCAAATGTGACTGCAAGCCGGGTTTCAAATAAGACATTACGCCGAATTCGTTTGTTTGAGCAAAACCGATATGACTCTTTGGATTTTATCGCGCAAAATTTAGAGACCGTTCATGCCCAGCCTAAAGCCGGTGAAGAGTGGCCTGAAATTATTAAAGAAGACATTAAAATAGAGCCTGTTCAACCATTGAATGTTGAGTTGGCAGAATTTATCACCAGTGTTCAAACAGGTAAGGCGCCTCTAGTGGGTGGCCGAGTTGGGCTTAAAGCATTGAGTGTGGCAATACAAATTAAGGAAGCAATTGGCAAATGAGTGATTCAATCAAAGTACCGTTTTTAGATTTATCTCGAGAGTTTGAAGATCTCAGTGAAGAGTGGATGAGTGCGATTCATGAAACGGGTAAAGCCGGTAGTTATATCGGTGGGTCGAATGTTCAAGCGTTTGAAAAAGAAGTAGCCGGCTATGTGGGCACAAAACATGCGATTTCGGTGGCCAATGGTACGGATGCGTTAGTACTGTCTTTACGAGCTTTAGGTGTTGGTCCTGGTGATGAAGTCATCACCAGTCCTTATACTTTTTTTGCAACGGCGGAAGCGATTTCAATTATCGGTGGTACACCTGTTTTTGCCGATATTGAGGAAGGTAATTTTTGTTTAGATCCGGTCAGTGTCAAAAGTAAAATCACTGATAAAACCAAAGGCATTTTGCCTGTTCATATTTTTGGTCATCCAGCCAACATGGTGGCCATTAATGCCATAGCAAAAGAGCATGACTTGTTTGTGGTTGAAGATGCTGCACAAGCATTTTCAGCCAAAGAAGGTGATGGCATTGTGGGGAGTTTAAGCGATGCGGGTTGCTTTAGTTTTTACCCGACTAAGGTGCTAGGTTGCTACGGTGATGGTGGTTTGATTACGACAAATCGTGACGATGTAAACGAGAACATTCGGATGCTGAAAAATCACGGCGCTTCTGCCCCTTTTATGCATGCAGAAGTGGGTTATAACAGTCGGTTAGATGAAATTCAGGCGGCGTTATTACGCATTAAACTACAACAAATTGACCAAGCGGTAGCCAGTCGAAATACAGTTGCAGGGCGTTATGCTTCAAACTTTAACGATAGTCCAGTGGTTGTTCCAACCACGCCTAAAGGGGGACGTCATGCGTTTAATTTGTATACCATTCGCATGCCAAATCGAGATAAAGTGCGCCAAGCGTTAATGGATAAAAATATTCCGAGTAGTTTATGTTATCCGCTCGGTTTGCACTTGCAAGAAGTGTATCAAGATTTGGGTTATAAGGTGGGTGATTTGCCAGTGTGTGATAAAGCATCACTTGAGGCTTTATCATTACCTGTGTATCCGGATCTTACCTTTGAACAGGTTGATTATGTGACTGAGACTATTTTGAGCGCGTTGTCTTAAGTCGGCTAGTTTTTATTTGTGACACATTGAAAAAAAGGGCGGGTAGTGATGCTACTTGCCCTTTTTTGTGTGAACAATTCGAGTTACTGATTGTGGTTATGGTTCTGAAAGTGCTCCGCCCATGAAATTGAGTCATCCCCGTAGGCTAAAAAATACGGGTTTAATAAGCTGTCTTTTGTGTTGTAAGTGAGCGGGGTTTGGTCCGTTAATGTTAGCTGACCACCTGCTGCTAATACAATGGCATGTGCCGCTGCAGTATCCCATTCTGAGGTTAAACCTAGTCTTGGATAAATATCAGCTGCGCCCTCTGCGACTAGGCAAATTTTTAAAGAGCTGCCCATAGTAATCAACTCAAATGTACCAATGTTGTTGAAGATATTGACTAAGGCATCCCCACCATGAGATCGGCTGCCAACGACTCTAATGGGGGCTTTGATCGAAGGCGTACAGTGGATGCTTTTCCGCTCTTCCCCTGGCATGGTTTTAAAGGCGCCTAAGCCTTCAGCCGCAGAGTACATGATTTCTTTCACAGGGCAGTAAACAACACCGAGTGTTGGGGTGTGGTTGTCGATAAAGGCGATATTAACAGTGAACTCACCATTACGTTTAACAAACTCTTTGGTGCCGTCTAATGGGTCAACTAGCCAATACTGAGACCATGAGGACCGGGTGTCGAAAGGGATGCTTGCAGACTCTTCTGATAAAACAGGAATATCAGGTGTTAAGGTTGCAAGTGCATCAATAATGACATTATGTGCGGCAAGGTCGGCGGCGGTTAGTGGGCTATCATCTGATTTGGTTTGCACATTAAAATCAGTGTCGTAAATTTTAAGGATTTCGTGTCCAGCATCTTTTGCAATGGCTTCTAATCTATTTAATAGAGGAAGGTCTAAGGTGAACATGTTCTGTCCTTAATGGTTGTTTAAGTGAGCCATTGCAAGCATGAGTGTGGCGACGTTGCGAGCATCTGTAAAAGCTGCATTATTGAGCAGGTGACGGTAGTCATCCACTTTCCAAGGTTGTTGTTCCAAAGTATCGGGCTCGTCACCTGAGTTTAATGGGTTTAAGTATAGATCTTGGGCTAAAAATAGGTGGGTTTCATGTTGAATATATCCTGGCATGCTATCAACGACTTTTAGCAAGTGCAGTTCATTGGCGTCATAACCAATTTCTTCTCGCATTTCGCGGTGTGCCGCTTGTAAAGGCGTTTCGCCAAGGTCGACTTTTCCTTTTGGGAAGGTTAATCCCATTTTCTCATTACCCACCATGAATTCTCTGGCTAGAATAAAGTGGTTATCGAAGATTGGGGCAATAATAACAGCTTGTTTTAAAGGGGTTCTGATGCGCTCTAATGGAATCTGCTGCTCATTGTTGTAGGCAACGGTGACCGTTTCAATTTGAAACCACTTAGACTGTGCTGTTGTTCGTGTTTTGATGACTTTTGGGACTGGCATGGCCTGCCTCTTTCTGTGCTAGCATGGACTCAGAATTGAGATAAATTAAAATATACGGTAGAGAAAGTCATGTTGGTAGATTGGTCACGAGTTGT
>JABHGC010000035.1 GCA_018672285.1 Methylococcales bacterium | reverse complement strand
GCTTATTTTACTGAGTAAAACGGATTCTCGCGAATGGCGTGACTACAATGGCTACAAACCACTTTTTTCGCGTAAAGATTTACTGTTTATTTTTATAATCAATGACTTAAAAGGGTAAAGTTTGTAGCCACTCAAGTGGCAACACATGGCTACATTTGGCTACACTTAGGATTTACTTGATATCGATTAACGCGTTTACCCGGTAATGGTGGCAACATTCGTAGCCAACTCATTTCAATCATCTCATCCAATACCACTTTGGCATCTTGCTGGTTCATTCTCGGTCTTGGTCCTGACTGACTGAGCTCTCTAATACTGAACTCAGGCTTATTGGAAGTTTGTGCCCAGTGAATAATTTTTACCATGGCAGAATCATCACAGACTTCCCCCACATTACGCTGTACCCGTATCGCCTCATCCAAGTGATATTGCCCTAATGCTTGAGCCTGTTTCCATGTCTCCACACTAAGCACTGATGATTCGCTGTTGATGTGCTCAGGATACTTAACGAGATGCAATACCAATGCCGCCTTGACGGTTGCTGATATCGCCTTGCTTGCAATGTCTTTTACATCATTAAAAGAGCACCCCTCTGCCATTTGTACCTCAACTGAATTGTGCCACTGGCGACGTAACTCTTGTGCTTCAGGTGATAGGCTGACGATATGACACGACTCTGAACCCTCACCATCGTTATTTTTTGCATCCAAAAACTTTTTCACCCAACTTTCATAAGGCTGTAATTGTTCAGCATCTAACCCCTTCTCACCTTTTTCTTCGATTCTCGAACCTACCAATGATGGCAACCAAACGGGCCAAATGCGCGCTAAGGCACCAGACTCTCTTAAGGTAGGGTGGCGAGCCGCTTCCATATATTTATCAGGCTGCACCATCACACACACATTCAAACAAGGGTCTATAATCATTCGATCTTCAGGACCACTATCATTCCCCACCCTATCACGCGTAATGGTGTCGCCTGAGATACCGGCCAAATAAATGGCATCACCCGTTCTACTGGCACCTGAGTATTTCCCCATAATCGAATCAAATATCGGCCTTCCCTCACCAGATAAAACAGAATAATCCCCGCCGCGTTCATGCATCCTCTGAAACAAACGCTCCTCAGTTGAGTCCGAGGTAAACATTCTAGGGTGTGGTGGCAACTCTTGCTTGGTACACTCTTCATCCGCCATCTTCTGAATTAAATACTGACGCTCTTGCTCTGAGCACTTCGCATTACTGGCTTGTTTCTTCAAACCGACAAGCATGGAATCCAGCACTTCATTTTTGTTATTAATTTCAGCAATGCGATGTTGATAGTCGCCTAATTGCCTTTGAATCCATTCTTCCAATGGCTTTGTCATTAATTTAAAGGGTGGACTTTTACGCTCACCACTGGCGGCAATTAAGGTATGAAATAGCGCTGGGTGATGAAATAGCCCAGGCCTTTCTTCTATTTTGGCAGATTTACCGATAGCAAGCGCTGCAACCGATAAACCAATCACGGCAGGTGATGCAGCATCCACCTTTACAAACCTAGCCACCTCTTTCGCCGCTTCTTGTAAAATATTTGGCAGACAGTGCAATGGGTAACCCGATACTTTTTTCTCAGAATGACTATGTAAAGGCTCAGGATCAGGCCATTGCATGGAGTCATTAACCACCATATTGGCACTAGGTGGCTGCATTGATAAAAAGTTTGGTGCGACTGGGTTGTGTTCAATGTGTTTTCTTTTAATGCCCTCTGTCGTCTGACGCAACCGGTCAATAGACCATGAAGGAATGAGATTGTTTTCATTATGCCTAACGATAGACTGCCAGCACTGTTGCTCGGAAATTTCATATTTAAAAGCTTGCCGAACAAAATGGCCAATCACCCTGCACATACTTTCAAAGCGTGTTACATCATCTTGACCACCCGAACGAACCTTCATGTCGAGCAACTCGCCAATACTGATATGCGCTTCAACTTCATTGAAGTTACAAAAATCTGTAGTATCAGGCACCGTAATACCGTCTAAACTAGGCATCTCTTCTATGGCCTCGTCTAAATCACACAAATGGTATTCAAGTTTATTATGCTGCTTGATATGTACAGCGCTGGCTTCAGTCTTATGATGTATTGACCCTGCAATCCTGATTGGTTGATGCGCGGATTGAAAGTGGGTATCGGCCCCGATTTTTTGAGCCAGTAGGTGACGTAGCGCTACTAACCTTGTAATGTCTTCGTGATCAGCCGCTTCTGACAACTTCCAATAAAGGTGCAATTTTGGCTGTCCTAAATCCGTCTTACCCCCTGATTCAACAACCATACTGGGTGTACCAACATATTTAGCTGCATGTGCCAATTTGGCATTGATATCACCATGATCCAAATCGACTAATAGCACACCCATTTGTATCACTTCATCAGCTTTGGCATGCCCCTTTTCGTTGACAAGTCCAGGTATGCAATAACATGCTTGTTGATTGTTATTGCAGTATCCCGCAAAGGTGAGTGCATGCTGGTAACCTTGGGGTGTATTCTCAACCCATAACGTATGATTAGATGATTGACTATTATCGGTTGATTCGGCAAAGCCACGCAGAGGAATGTATCCATCATCCAAAAATCCAAAGACGACTTCTAAATAGTCATTTAGCGCTTCTTCATTTACATTCACGACATCACCACTCTTTATTGTATGATTTCAGATCAATTATTTGTTCATAAAAAAAACCAAATACCGAAAACGGTATCTGGCTTGGTTAGGCTTAAAAAAAGATAATTACCAGTTCTGGCGGTTAGGCACCTGCTGTGATGGCGCTGAATACCCGATCTGCTGAACTGGTTGCACATTTGCATGTTGTGCTGGCACTGGTGCATGTGCTGACACAGATACATTTATGTTGCCCCTGACAGCCGCATACTCTTTATGGTCTGGGGTTACGGCATTATTGATGACGTTTTTATGATCGTTGTATTGGTCTTTCTCTACATCAATTCTTGCAACAAACTCCATACCCACAAGGCTATGTATCCCTGCAACATATCGCTTCTTCTGGGCTGCCTCAGATTGATCCTGTGGCATTACGCCAAAGGCTGAGTTCAGCACACCTTTTAAGAATGAACGCCCCATGTTACCCCATGCAGGGCCATTAGGGCTGTACAACCCAATGTTGCTCCAGATTTTACGTTTGGCGTATTTCCCCTCAAGTACGGTGAACTCACCTTGCAGGTAAACAGCACCCGTTCGTTCACTGAAGGTGGCAAGACCACCCTGCCAGTTTTGGCTTGGGTCGTCGTATCCACCAGGTTTAATGTCAAAACGCACTTTGACCAACTCACCTTTTGGGATAATGCTGTAGTCTTGTGGCTCTTCTGCGGTGTTGAAATCATTCCAGTTGCTCGTCATAATGTTGTTCCTTTTTGCTGTGTATGTGGGTCAGTATCTAGGGTTGTGTCTCAGGCCTGGTCGTCAAACTTGGGCCTGAGCACGTTTATTT
>JABHGC010000036.1 GCA_018672285.1 Methylococcales bacterium | reverse complement strand
TTCAGGTGTTTATAGGTCATATTGGCCTCTGTAATGTGTTTGGTAGCTTATTACTTTACACCTGAGTCTTACTTTACTCTATAGGTGTTTTTATTTAGCTACGACCAGAGGTCATGCACTTATCATACGAATTCAGGTAATTCATTTTTGCAAGTTGTTGGATTAAGAAGAGGCGCATCATTCAGCGCTGGGGATAATATCCGTTTAGAAAGTGCATTAAATGCTGCATCACTACTCAAGCGTCAAAGAGCTGTAGAAACGCTGGTAAAAGGCCACGGGGTTATTTCTAATTTACCTGATTTTTTTACCACCGAGACTATGATTGAGCCAACTGTATATTCTGCTGAACCAACGGACAAAGAGCTAGATTTTTATACTGAACAGAATGATGACGGTGAAATATTATTCTCACTCAACGACGATCAGCGTCAAGCTTTCAAAAACCTTTATACTTTAGGCCCTATTGGCTTGTTGCAGGGGCCTCCAGGAACGGGGAAAACTGCGTTTATAAGCTCTTTCATACATTATGCAGTGGAGCGTGGAACTCAACGAATACTACTTGTTAGCCAATCACATGAAGCCGTTAACAATGCAGCAGAAAAAGTAAAATCACTTTTCCAAAAGAACCAACACGACATCGGGATAGTAAGGCTAGGTAATGAGGGACAGGTTTCCGAATCACTTCTAGATGTACATGAATTAGCAATTCAAGATCACTACCGTGAGAAATTTAGAGCTGAATATAAAACTCGGATTAACAGCGTAGCTGAACCACTTGGACTTACTAATGATTTTGTTTCGGATCTAGTAGATTTTGAATATAGTTTTGGTATTACGCTTGATTTGCTACTTAGCTTATCAAAAATTGAAATGGATAATGACTTTCTCAAAAAATTCAATGATAAACTCCGGCGCTTTACCGACAAATTTCATTCTTATACTGAACACAAAGGTCTAAGCTCTTTTTCCATTGAAAAAAATTCTTTAAGTTCCTTAAGAAAAACTTATCATCACACCCTTGCTTTACACCATAATATTTACTCGGAAGATGCAATTGAAAGAATTAAGCAAATTGTATTATTAGCAAATGAGTGGCTAAAAGTCATGTCTTCTAGTAAAGCTAACTTCCAAAATTTCTTAGTCAAAACACGTACTCTTATTTGTGGAACTTGTGTTGGAATTGGTCGAGCTCATTATGGTATACAAGAAAATATATATGATTGGGTTATTATTGATGAGGCAGCACGTTCTAGCGCGAGTGAAATGGCGATAGCAATGCAGGTTGGGAGACGAGTACTACTAGTAGGTGATCACAAACAATTACCCCCCATGTTTGAAGACACTCACTTAAAAGCAGCACAAAGAAAATTACCCAAAATTAGTATTAAAGAGCTAAAGCGTAGTGATTTTGAAAAGAGTTTCCTCTCACCTTACGGAAAACTTGCGGGACAAACACTTTTATCCCAATACAGAATGTCAAAACCTATTGGAGACCTAGTTTCAAATTGCTTTTATAATGGGATGTTAAAAACTTGTAGAGGTAATGAAAAGCCATATATGGAATTATTACCATCAAATCTTGGAACAACCGTCACATGGGTTGATACTAGTGATGCAAAACAAAATGCATATGAATCCAAGCTATCCGGTAAACAAATAAATGGTACAAGTTTCGTCAATGAGTATGAAATCAAAACTATTATCTCACTGGTTTCTCATTTAACTCAAAAGCCTGATTTTATTTCTGCAATGCTAGCCGACTCGATTGAACCTCCTATTGGTATCATTTGTATGTACAGCGAGCAAAAAAGACAGATGATTCGTCAATTTAATAGCATTCCTTCAATTCGAATTTTAATCGAGAATGGGACGGTAAAAATAGACACCGTTGACAGCTACCAGGGTAAGGAAAATAAAATTATCATTGTGTCCCTTGTGAGAAATAATAACGCTCTAAATGAAGGTTTCTTAACATCAGAACAACGTATTAATGTTGCATTATCCCGGGCACAGGAGCGTCTATATATTATTGGCGCTTCAGCAATGTGGGCAAATGCCAATCATGATAGCCCCGTTGGTAGCATTTACTCTTACATCAAAGCTCGTCTAGGGGAAAAACATACAATAATTAACTCGATCCCCCTGAAAGGAGAGCTTTGACATGGATATTGTAATCAATGAGGTAACTTTTTCATTACCCGTACGGTCGTTTTTAATAGATTACTCGGTTAGTCAGCACAGACAGCTACCAGTAGTAAAAGAATTTGTTGTTCGATTTATTTTTTCAATTGAACGGTGCATGCCAGAGATAATACAAGTTTTTTTTGGGTTTTCTACCAACGAATTATTAGTAGTGCTTTCTGACCTTGAAGAAGAAAAGCTTACTCAGTGGGATGAAAATAACAATGTGCTTTTAACAAATTACGCAAAACAACGTTTTGAGCAAATAAATGGCAAAAGCTTACCTCGTTTTTTTGAGATTAATGACACAATAGATAGTGTTAGTTTTGAACTAATGGGTTATAGACTAATTGCAGATAGCGTTGTTGGTGAAAATAATCCATCAAATATTGAAATACAACTTAATGCTAGCAACTTTGAGAATGTTACAGACAAAGCAAGAACTGCTTTTGACAATCGGTTTGTTGAATTTTTAGAGCGCATAAAAAAAATTGACGTATTCAATGAACATCACGAGCTCTACAAAATAAATTCCGTCACATCACAACACGACAGAACGCTTCCTCTAAAAGTTAAATTTGTACTTGACCTCAATGACCCTACTCACCCAATCCCAAAATATTCGGATGAATGGGTGGATGAATGGGACGATGATAGATCAATCATAGGGTCTATAAGACAAATATTAGAGGAAAATGCAAATACAGTTGGCCCTATGGAGGCAGCAGTCCAAGAATATCTAAAAGTTTCCTTTGACCCTGTTGTATCTGAATTTGCTAGTGACGGCACTGTTAATACTGAAGCCTTATTTGATTCTTACAAAATCAATAAGGCCAATTTCTCTAGTAATGGCAGAATGATCATTGGAAATCTTTACAGTATAAAAAATCTTCAGTTAATTAACCAGTTACTAGACCAGTCACATAATGACCAAAAATTAACTGCAAAAGGCGCTATATGGTCAATATGGCCAGATGGTAAACTGTGGGGGAGAAGTGTTGAATTGCAAAAATTTGTAGAGTCGCTGAATAGTCGCTTCGACTCAAGATACCGCCCAGGAAAAATAGCCATGTGTTTACCCACTGACTCTCATTATGAAGCAAGGGAGTTAAGTGATATCTACTACGGCACTGGAGCTCTCTTTCAAGGGGTTAATATACCATTTGGAAATAGCCAAACTGAAATACTTCTGATACCCGGAACGCTTGTTGTTACGCTCATCCACCTAACCAGAGAGGGTTTTGGCAATCTTACCCTACCTATTGGTTATGCAAGTACTGACGAAAAATATATTAAAGCAGTTGAGCGTGAAGTAACTTCATGGGGAAAAGACGAGTCAAATTTCAATGCCTACTTTCCAAGCTCTAAACAAGATAAAACAAATGATCTAATTAACAAAATTCTTGGATAGCAGACACATGACAACAATTGTCCATATCGCATATATGTCCATATATGTTTTTTTTATTTATATAACCCGTACATCTGGCCCCTCAAGCGTATGTCGATAATAAGGCTCCCCTTCTGGCACAAAATGATTAAAGTGCGTTTCTAAATCAACCCGAACATCAGGATCGGCATTTTCATTAATACTTAAAGAGGCAGAAGTGTGTTGAATAAACAAATGCAGCAACCCCACATTAACACCAGACAACGCCGGTATTTTTTTTAGCACTTCTTCCGTCACCAAATGAAAGCCTCTTGGCCTTGGATTCAAGACCAACTCAACTTGTTGCCACATCACTCTTTATCCCTTCAAAATCCTTGATTTAGAGTGTGCAAGATATTGGGTCAGTTAGCAATTCCCGGTATAATCTGACGTTCACCTCTACAATGAGGCTTTCTAACGCACGATTCGGTATTCGCCATGAGTGACAAACTCCATCTCAACATCACCACACTAAAAGGCATTGGAGCCAAACTGGCTGAAAAATTTCAAAGATTGAACATCACAACCTTACAAGACCTGGTTTTCCATCTACCTGCTCGCTACCTCGACCGCACCCGAATCACCCCTATTTCATCACTGCAGCATGGACAATATGCCGTTATTTGCGCCGAAGTGGTTGACTGTAAAATCGCATTTGGCCGCAAGCGCAGCATGAATGTCAGCATTATTGATGAGGGGAGCAAAATGACCCTAAAATTTTTCTTCTTTTCAAAAGGCCAACAGGCAAAATTCACCCCTGGTAGCCAAATTCTCTGCTTTGGCGAGGTCACCTTAAATAAATTCGGTTTGAGCATCATTCACCCTGAATATCAAATCATCCAAACGGGCCATGCAATTGAGGTGGAAGAAAGTTTAACGCCTATTTACCCATGCACTGAAGGCTTAAACCAAGGGCCACTACGCAAACACATCAAACAAGCTTTATCACAGCTGCAACATAATGACTTCCCAGAGCTGTTACCCCTGTCATTTTTACCTGCACACATGCAAACCTACCACACATTAGATGCATTACTTTTTTTACACGCACCACCTGCCGAGACAGCACTGTCTCAATTAGAACTAGGGCAGCACCCTGCTCAACAAAGGCTTGCCGTAGAAGAACTCGCAAGCCACCACCTGAGCTTCTTAAGGTTACGCAAGCAGCAGCAAAGCACCCCTTCACCTCAACTCAATGGCAACCAAGCGCTCTGCCAATTGTTAAATAAACAGCTGCCCTTTAAACTCACTAATGCACAACATCGCGTCATCAGAGAGATCGAAGATGATATGCAGCTGAATAAACCAATGCTAAGACTGGTTCAAGGTGATGTAGGCTCAGGGAAAACCATCGTCGCAGCTTATGCCGCTTTAAGAGCAATAGAGTCAGGCTACCAAGTTGCCATCATGGCGCCCACAGAACTACTCACCGAACAACATTACCGTCATTTTTCCCAGTGGTTTCAAGCGCTTCAAATTCCGGTTGCATGGCTGACCGGAAAACACCCGGCCAAACATAAAAAAACAGTACTGGCTGCACTTAAAGCACACGACATTTCACTCATCATTGGGACACATGCGCTATTTCAAGAAGCGGTTGAGTATGATCAATTAGGCCTAGTAATTGTTGATGAGCAACACCGGTTCGGAGTTAACCAACGCTTAGCCCTCAAAGCCAAAGCAGGCGAATTACAGCCCCACCAATTAACCATGACCGCAACGCCAATACCAAGAACCCTTGCCATGACAGCTTATGCCAACCTCGACGTGTCGGTTATTGACGAATTACCCCCCGGACGAAAGCCTGTCGTAACTGCCATTATTCCCAATGCCCGCAGAAATGAAATCATCGAAAAAGTCCATACCGCCTGCAAACAAGGTCGTCAGGTCTATTGGGTATGCGCCTTAATAGAGGAATCCGAAGCACTTCAATGTGAAGCGGCTGAAGATACCGCCAATTATCTACAAAAATGCTTACCCGATGTCGACGTCAGCCTTGTACACGGCCGAATGAAGTCTGATGAAAAAGAAACCATCATGGCGCACTTCTCAGCCAACAACACACAGCTCCTGGTTGCCACAACGGTCATTGAAGTCGGTGTTGATGTACCTAACGCCAGCCTCATGATCATTGAAAATGCAGAGCGCTTTGGTTTAGCTCAGTTACACCAACTGAGAGGGCGTGTTGGCCGCGGTCAGCTAGAAAGCCACTGCATTTTACTTTTTCAGCCACCTTTAACAGACGTAGGTAAGCAACGGCTCACGGTCATGAAAACGACCAATGACGGCTTTGAAGTCGCTAACCAAGATTTAGCCATCAGAGGCCCCGGTGAATTATTAGGCACAAGACAAACAGGGTTGATGGCTTTTCGCATTGCCGATATCCAACGCGATGAAACCCTGATCCCCATTGCTCGGGATATTGCCCAAGCCTTATTTCAGCAAGCGCCAGAACATGCTAACCTATTGATTCAACGCTGGATTGGCACAAAAGATCAGTTTGCCAGCGTTTAGCACTCACCCACTAGCTAGAAAATTTACAATCCGGGTGCTATTATTTAAATTTCCACTTCCCCCAGGCTAAAAAGTACCACAGCATAATAATAACCGGTTGATTTCATGAGAAAAAATGACATAGTCGAGAAGGTGCAAGAACTGTTTGAAGCATCATGCCGAGAATTATTTGAATATTTAAATTGCGACATATCCCCTCTAGATGATGCCAGTGAGGAATTAGAAGATGCCCCCCATAGCCTGTATTGATGCTGGCTCTACTGAGGTCAGTGTCGTCCTTACACTGCAACTTCCCATGTCAGTACTGGCCATGACCTACCCTGTACAAACGGACAGTATTGTTAATATTAGCGAAGAAAAGCTAGAAGATTGGATATCTGAGATTTCCAACCAGCTCATTGGCCGCCTTAAATCAAAATTACTGTCTCACGACTGCACAGCTCTAATTGGCCTTCCTGCCATTTATTTCGGTACAGAGATTGATGATTTACTGGCCGAAAACGGCGATAGACACAATTTATATTTCGATATTGATGGCGAAGCCTGTGGCTGCATTATATCCACAGAAATATTTGACGATGCACCCTCTTTTTCACTTTCAGACAACAATATCGAATTAATGGCTGAAGGAGAAATAGAGCTGTTCTAATGTCATATTTGCAACTCACCTCAAAGACACGTAAATTCACCTTTTCTCTTTTGCTTGGATGTCATTTTGCTCAGTGCCTATCAGTACGACCAAGCCAGCAAAGAACCACACTGGAAGCCAGCCAAGGTTGCCAAATTACGCGCCCAACAACCTAGCATTGCCAACTGGCTATACGACCGAAGCTCATTAACAGCTAGATTAAAACAACATTGCCATTTTTCAGTCCAAATTCACTCCGTGGCAAAACGCCTTGCTTACCCTAGCGAAAACAAAATTTTAGGCTTACCTCAAAAAACCGTGTGCCTCATTAGAGAAGTCCATCTCTTGTGTGGCAATACACCGGTGGTCTTTGCTCGAACCTGCATCCCTCTAAACACGCTCTCTGGCACATACCAACAACTGAGCTGCTTAGGAAGGAAACCCCTAGGTGAATTATTATTCTCTGGCCCCCATATCCATCGAGGCATAGTAGAAATTGCCTCATTTAGCCAGCAAAATGTGCTTTTCCACCGTGCCACCCAAGCCAAGGGGGTATCTAAGATATGGGGACGCCGCTCTCTTTTTCACCTGCCCCAACAACAAGCATTGCTCGTGAATGAGGTATTTTTACCCACAATTGATACAATGGCTCGATGAACACTCATAAACTAGCTCTATATGCTCAGCTCATGCGCTTAGACAAACCGATTGGCATCTTATTGTTATTATGGCCAACAATGTGGGCACTTTGGATTGCAACCGAAGGCAACCCAAACCTTTGGATTTTATTTGTTTTTATTATGGGCGTTGTCCTCATGCGATCAGCAGGATGCGTCATCAATGACTATGCTGACCGAAAGATAGACCCTCATGTCAGCAGGACAAAATTAAGACCGTTAGCAGCAGGTCTAATCAGCTCAAAAGAAGCCCTTATTCTATTTGCCCTACTGTGTTTAGTGGCATTTGCCTTAGTACTCACTTTGAACACCCTAACCATTTACCTTTCATTTATTGGTGCGTTTTTAGCCGCCTCCTACCCTTTCATGAAACGCTATACCCATTTACCTCAAGCATATTTAGGTGCCGCGTTTGGCTGGGCAGTACCCATGGTGTTTGCAGCGACAGGCGAACAAATTCCTTTTGTCGCTTGGCTCATTTTTAGTGCCACATTACTATGGGCTGTCGCTTACGACACCATGTACGCCATGGTAGACAGAAAAGACGACCTTAAAATTGGCGTCAAATCCACGGCCATTTTATTTGGCCAGCATGACAAGCTGATTATAGGACTCATTCAAGTAGCTTTACTCGCCGTTTTTATTTGGATTGGGCTCATCTTACAACTGAGTACAAGCTATTATATTGCTATCGCTGCCTCGGCAAGTCTGTGTGTTTATCAACAAGTATTAATCAAAGAGCGCAATGAGGCTGACTGCTTCCAAGCCTTCCTCAACAATCATTGGCTGGGGCTTATCATGTTTACTGGATTGTTGTTACATTACGCGCTTAACTAAACCATCCACCAAAACGCATATTCACGCATAAAAAAAAGGCCACCTAAATAGGCAGCCTTTTTGTATTTAGTGCAACAAATGATATTAGTCATCTAACTCTGTTGCATCAAAACGGTCATTAAAGTCTTTGTCTTGGTCGGCTTGAGAGCGGCCTTCCATTTCATCCCGGCGTGCTTCAACCCGTTTCTCCAACGCACCGTCAACCACAGGAATGGTCATTTCACCAAATAAGACCTGCTTCATTAGCTTATAGCCAAATTTAAGCATGGCGACATCGTCTTCTTTAATTGACTCGTAGAATTCATCATCTAAGTCATAAACGCTGGTAAAACCTTCACTGGTCACAAAGTTACGCAACGCATCAACATTATACATCGACATGAAGAACAATTGATTACTACGTGTCGAAGGCTTTCCGATGGTAGGGCCACTAGAGCGTTTTTTCAAAATCAACTGGCGCCATTCACGGTTCAAGTCATCCATCTCAGGGATACCTTGAGACTCACGATATTCATCAACCGTTTGCTCTTTGTCTTCTTCATGGCCTTTGCAGTGGTCTTCACTTACTGTGAAGTAGTAGTCATCGTCTGTGAACTTATCTGTCTCACGCATCGACATTAAGCCTAAAGCATAGTAACGGCAAGCAGTTGGCCTTGCTTCGTACACACCACAGCCTTCAGGTGTCACAAATGGGCATTGAGTTGTATCCCCCACTGTTTTCAACTTCACACCAGGCATCGCATGCCCATCCATCTCGTAAGGAACAGTGTAAGTCGCTAAAAATTGGCGAGAATCAATTTTCAAGTGCTGTTTAAGCTGAATAATATCATACGGTGCTAATGCAATATCAATTGCCTTACAACAAGCATTAAAGCAAGAAACACCCTTGTGACAATTAAATTTAAAGGTACTTTTGCCCAACAGTTTTTCAGGAACAATTTGGCTCGTAAATGGGATGTTTTTCAATTTACCGTTAGGGGAATCTACCATGCTGTTATTACTCTAAAAAGGAACGTGCGTTATTGTACAGCGATTCACTAATAAGACAATAATTTGAATTACTAATGCGGATATGCGGGATTTGAATATTAGAAGTCCTGCAACATCATTTTCATACAAACACAATCACTTACACAAATAATATGATGATATTAAAAATTTCCAGACATAAAAAAAGGCCAGGTACGTTAGTACCCGGCCTTCTTTAAATAATCAATTTAAAATCTGATTATTTGAAAAGCTTAGTTTTGTCAACAATGTCAACATGCTCAACTTTGAAGCAATTCCACTTTTGAGTGGTCTTGTCGTAAGTAGAGTTTACAAAGCATTTCCAGTTCTCTTCATCAACTACGTTGAAATCCATACGGTAGTAGAATCCAGGATAACGTGACTCTTCACGGAACTTAATGTGCTGCATGTGAGCTTCAGCAGTTAAGATTCTGTGATAGTTTTCCCAAGCACGAAGTAATTCGTGAAGGTCTTTAGCACGCATTTTCATAGCATCTTCTTTAAGCATGCCTAGTTTATGCTCAGCAACGTCCAACATTTTAGCGTTGGTTTGGTACATTGTTGCAACACCAGCTACGTACTCATCCATGATTTTTTGCAAACGGAATTGCAACATACGTGGAGTGATGTAGTTAGGGTTAACATCGATTGCTGTTGAGTAGTCTTTAAACTCAAGGAAGGTTTTAACTGGCTGATAAATTTCAGCAACCAAATCTTCAACTGGAGTATCTAACTCAGGCTTAAGATCTTTGTTGTCCATGCAGTATTTGATCATTGCACGAGCAGCTAAACGGCCTTCAGCGTGAGAACCAGATGAGAATTTGTGACCAGATGCGCCAACACCATCACCAGCAGTGAATAAACCGCTGATAGTAGTCATTGAACGGTAGCCCCAGTTCCAAGACTCAGGTGCGCCAACATCATCAGGACCAGAAACCCAGATTCCACAACAACCAGAGTGAGAACCTAATAGGTAAGGCTCGGTAGGCATTAACTCAGAAGGTGTTTTTTCTGGCTCAATGTTCTCACCAGCCCATACACCGGCTTGACCAATACACATATCCAAGAAATCTTCCCAAGCTTCAGCTTCAAGATGTTTAATTTCTTTAGGAGTTAATGTTTCAGCAAGTTTGCCTAATGCAGTAGGTGTATCCATGTAGATTGGACCACGACCTTCACGCATTTCTTTCATCATTAAGTGATTACGTAGGCAAGAAGCAGGTACTGCAGCTTGGCCGTATGGAGGGTAATCATTCAACATCTCTTTGTTGGTGTCCATGTAAACTTCGCCAAAAGCGTTAGTTGCTTTAGCTTTGAATAATAGGAACCATGCGCCAACAGGACCGTAACCATCTTTAAAACGAGCTGGTACGAAACGATTTTCCATCATGGTTAACTCAGCACCAGCTTCAGCAGCCATTGCGTATGTAGAACCAGAGTTCCAAACTGGGTACCAAGCACGACCTGTGCCTTCACCAACTGAACGAGGACGGAAGATGTTTACACAACCACCAGCTGCTAATAAGCATGCTTTAAATTTGTAAACGAAGATTTTATCATCACGAGTAGAGAAACCGATCGCGCCAGCAATTCTCTTAGGATCGTTTTTGTCGTTAACTAATTTAACGATGAATACACGTTCTTGAATGTTGTCAGAACCTAACGCTTTCTTAGCCGCTTCAGCAACAATCCACTTGTAAGACTCACCATTAATCATGATTTGCCATTTACCAGAACGTACAGGCATGCCACCGTCTTTTAACAGTTTGCCGCCTTGTGCTTCCCATTTAGAACCATCTACACGGCTTCCGTCGTCTAGAGTTTTCCAAATTGGCAAGCCCCATTCTTCAAATAAGAATACAGAATCATCAACGTTACGACCTACGTCATAAGCTAAATCATCACGGGTAATACCCATAAGGTCGTTAGATACCATACGAGCGTAATCAGCAGGATCCTGCTCAGTACCAATGTATGTGTTGATCGCAGAAAGACCTTGAGCAACAGCACCAGAACGGTCAACGGCTGCTTTATCAACCATCTTAATGTTTAGACCAACTTTTTCGTTCCATCGAACGGCTTCATATGCAGCGCCACAGCACGCCATTCCACCACCAATTAACAGGATGTCGACTTCTTCTTCAACAATCTCTGGATTTCCAAATTCTGCCATTTGTTAAGCACCTTAATTTGTTTTTTACAATTCATCAGCCACGTATTCGTAACTGAATCCATATTCTATCTTTAAGGGGTTACCTTATAGACGGATAAGCTCAGAACGATCGCCAGGCAATTTAGCTGGGTCAATCGTGAAGTTGCCAGGAGCTGAAATGTTCGCTAGATCAATTTCTGGTTTGCCTTCATATGGCTCAATTGAACCTTCAGGGGTAGTTCTGATTGGGAACTTGAATCGCTTCATGTTGCCGTTACGGAACTTGATATTCCAGATGATTGAATCAGAACCACGTAGTGGTTGAACTGAAGCACCCATAGGAACTACGTCAGCGTAGTGACGACATTCGATTGCTTGTTGAGGGCAAATCTTAACACAAGAATAACATTCCCAGCATTGCTCTGGCTCTTGGTTGTAAGATTTCATTGCATGGCCAGTTTCTGAACCATCTTTATCTAATTTCATCAAATCGTGTGGGCAGATGTACATGCAAGCTGTTCTGTCTTGCCCTTTACAGCCGTCACATTTCTCTGTGCGTACAAAAGTAGGCATTAATTTCTCCTAAAAAACTGCAGTTAAACCCCTAAAATAGGGAAGGTAGGTTAGGAAGCCGCTAGGTCGATTAACTCGAACACAACAGCCTTCATATGAATCCTTATTACCAAATAGATCTTAAATCCTATGCAGACCGGACACTTATTATGCATGTTTTGCATGCACCTTTGTTGATCTGCATCAGTATCGAGTTCTTTTTTTATCAGACACGACTCGAATATAAGAGTAGTGCGATAATAGACCTTCAGCTTCTTTTTGCAAGAAGTAAAATTTTTTCAAGTCATAAGTATTTTTTATCAAAGGACACCGCTGATGTCAATGTCATGTTCTACACTTAAAGCTCAAAGGTGAAAATCACCCCACCCCTTTTGGACTATTGTTTAATATAGTATGATTTGCTAATTTATTACGTCGCCCAGCTACTGACAGGTCATTGCGAATGCAAGATAATACAATAACACCCGATGATCATATCGAGGTGAAAAATACTACATGCTACATGTGCGCTTGTCGCTGCGGCATCCGTGTCACTTTGAAAAATGGTGAAGTTCGCTATATCCAAGGTAATCCTGAGCACCCATTAAATAAAGGTGTGCTATGTGCCAAAGGCGCATCAGGCATTATGAAGCAGTACTCCCCTGCCAGATTAACCAAACCTTTACTGCGTAAAAAAGAGGCTGATAGAGGTGATAGCAACTTTGAAGAAATCAGCTGGGACGAGGCCTTTTCTATTTTAGAAACTCGCCTCACTAAAATCAGAGAAACAGACCCGAAAAAATTCTGCCTATTTACAGGCCGAGATCAAATGCAGGCGCTCACAGGCCTGTTCGCGAAACAATTTGGCACCCCAAACTATGCGGCACACGGTGGATTTTGCTCTGTGAACATGGCAGCAGGCATGATCTATACCATTGGCGGTTCCTTCTGGGAATTTGGCGGGCCAGACCTCGACCGATCAAAACTTTTTATCATGATTGGCACAGCCGAAGACCATCACTCCAACCCAATGAAGATCGCGCTTTCCAAATTTAAGCGTTCTGGTGGACGATTTATTTCCATTAATCCTGTCCGCACAGGGTATTCAGCCATCGCCGACGACTGGGTACCCATTCGCCCCGGTACAGATGGTGCGCTGATGTTGGCACTCATCAATGAAATTATTCGCCTAGGCTTGTACGACCGTGAGTTTTTAATCAACTACACCAACTCCGCTGAACTTGTGAATATTGACCAAGCCAGCAACACAGAAGGCCTATTTGTTCGCTCCAATGAGACGTTTGAAGAAGGCTGTTACGACCCTCAGAACAAATTGTGGTGGGATCGACATACCAATACTGAAGTTCCTACCCGCACCCCAGGAGCTGACCCATATCTATTAGGTGAGTTTGAAACCAGTAACAGTATTCCGGTTAAACCCGCCTTTCAATTACTGGTTGACCGAGTTAAAGAATTCACGCCTGCGTGGGCAGCTGAAATCACCGGCATTCCTGAAGAAACCATCAAACAGTTGGCTCACGAAATGGGTATTACTGCCCGCGACCAAAAAATCGAGTTGCCTATTCCTTGGACAGACACTTGGGGTAAAGAACATGACAGCGTGACAGGTAACCCTGTCTCGTTCCATGCCATGCGCGGCATAGCAGCACACTCTAATGGTTTTCACACCATTCGCGCACTCTCTATCTTAATGACATTGCTCGGCACCATTGACCGCCCAGGTGGTTTCAGACACAAAGCCCCTTTCCCAAGGCCTATTCCTCCTTGTGCAAAAACACCAAAAGGCCCTGAAGGCGTTCAACCCAACACCCCTCTTGCAGGGATGCCACTGGGTTGGCCTGCAGAACCCAACGACCTCTTTATTGATGAAGAGAATAACCCCGTCCGAATTGATAAAGCGTTTTCATGGGAGTTCCCACTGTCAGTTCACGGTTTAATGCATAACGTCATCACCAATGCATGGCGTGGCGACCCGTACAAAATTGATACACTACTGATTTTCATGGCAAATATGGCCTGGAACTCATCGATGAACACCAGTGAAATACGAAAAATGCTGAACGATAAAGACGAGAATGGCGAGTATAAAATACCCTTCATTGCTGTCTGCGATGCCTTTCAGTCAGAAACAACTGCTTTTGCGGACTTAGTATTACCTGATACCACCTATTTAGAACGACATGATGTTATGTCGATGCTCGACAGACCTATTTCTGAATTTGACGGCCCTGTCGATTCAGTCAGAATCCCTGTTCTACCACCAACAGGTGAATGTAAACCATTCCAAGAAGTTCTCATTGAGCTCGGTGGTAGATTAAAACTCCCTAAATTCGTGGATGAAGCTGGCAACCCCAAATATCGTAATTACCCCGATTTTATCACCAACTATGAAACCGAACCGGGATCTGGCATTGGCTTTTTAGCCGGATGGCGCGGCAAAGGCGGCGAGAAGTTCATGCGTGGGGAGCCCAACCCTCAGCAATGGGAAATGTACGAAAAAAATAACTGCGTCTTTCATTACGAACTGCCTCGCTCATACCAATACATGCGTAACTTCAACCAAGGCTATCTTGAGTGGGCACGACATCATCGTTTAACACGTTATGCCGAGCCCATCACAATCCACGTCTATTCTGAAATTTTGCAAAAATTCCGGTTAGCAGCGCAAGGCAAATTACCAGGTAAGCAGCCACCAAATCATCTACGGGCGCGGGTAGAAACCTTTTTTGACCCACTGCCGTTTTATCACGTGCCATTAGAGACGGAATTGACGGATACCCATAAGTATCCACTGAACGCCATCACCCAAAGACCCATGGCGATGTACCATTCATGGGACTCACAAAATGCTTGGTTACGGCAGATTCACACCCACAACTATTTACATGTGAACCCAAAAACAGCTAGAGCCAGTGAAATCAATGATGGCGACTGGATTTGGGTAGAGTCAATGCACGGCAAAGTTCGCTGTATGTGTCGCTATAGTGAAGCGGTAGAACCTGGCACAGTTTGGACTTGGAATGCGATTGGCAAAGCCGGTGGCGCCTGGAACTTAGATAAAAATGCCAATGAATCACAAAAAGGCTTTTTGCTTAACCACCTTATTGCCGAAGAGTTGCCACGAACAGGAAATGGCCCTCACCTCTCAAACTCAGACCCTGTGACAGGCCAAGCAGGCTGGTATGATGTCAAAGTACAAATATATAAAGCGGGCGATGACGAGCCAGAGGAAACCTGGCCTCAATTTGACGGACCAAAACAATCGATCCCTGGCGTCAAGCCTAGAAAGCGCAAGTGGTTATCCTACTTTGCTGGCAAAGGAGAAAACAAATGACACAACTTGCACTCGTCATTGATTTAAACGTTTGCGTGGGCTGTCATGCCTGTGTGATTAGCTGTAAAGAATGGAATACCTCAGGTAATGCAGGCTCATTATCGGACTTACACCCTTATGGCAAAGACCCAACAGGAACGTTTTTTAACCGCGTGCAAACTTTTGAAGTGGGCGAGTTTCCTAAAACCGAAACCGTTCATTTTCCAAAGTCCTGCTTACACTGCGAAGACCCGCCTTGCGTGCCTGTTTGCCCGACTGGCGCAAGCTATAAACGTGAAGAAGACGGCATAGTCTTAGTTGACTACGACAAGTGCATTGGCTGTAAATACTGCTCTTGGTCCTGCCCTTATGGTGCAAGAGAGTTAGACGAGAAACAGAAGGTCATGAAAAAATGCACCTTATGTGTTGATCGAATTTATGATGAAGCGTTACCAGAATCAGAAAGAAAACCGGCTTGCGTCATGTCTTGCCCTCCTGCTGCTCGATTATTTGGAGACATACATGACCCTGAATCAGACGTGTCGATTGCGATTCGTGAAGCGGGTGGTTACCAATTAATGCCTGAATGGGGCACGCAACCTGCCAATCATTACTTACCAAGGCGTAAAACACGGATGACGATCCACCAGGATGAATTGGTTCGTGCAGACAATCCACTCAATAAAGAACACTATGCAGAACCCGAGTTTGACGATCCATCACTCGACGACGTTACTAGCTGGTAATAAGGAGCCAACTCATGCATCCCGCTTTTTCTGTTATTTTACTAACGACCCTCATCGGCATGGGGCAAGGCTTATTTTTGGCCTTATACACCGAACAGGTTTACTCCAGCTTGCAAGTACTTGATGCCTCACGCGACGGTCAGTTTTACGGTATTGGTAGTGCTATTGCTGTAGTGTTGCTCATCGCAGGCCTACTCGCGTCATTCTTTCACTTAGGCCATCCAGAACGCGCATGGCGCTCAGCAGCAATGTGGCGTACATCTTGGTTATCTCGGGAAGTCATTTTGCTTCCAGGGTTTATCTTCTTTGTCTTTTTGTACGGCGTAACGCATCTATTCGGTTTAGACACCACCATCATGAATATTGGTGCCGTAGCGGTGACTTTATCTCTGGTACTCGGCATGATTGCCACAGCACTAGGGTTTTTGTTATTTGTTGCAACAGGCATGATTTACGCTTGCATTCGATTTTTACAAGAATGGCACACACCTCTGACTGTGATTAATTACTTATTACTAGGCACAGCGTCTGGGTTCACATTTGCCACAGCGTATGCCGCCTATTACGCACCTGAATTAGTGAGTTTTTATGCTGGTTGGGCCATTGTACTCACCTCAACTGCACTCATTACCCGCCTATCATCACTGATCCGAAACAAACGCTTAAAACCACGTTCTACATTACAATCGGCAATTGGTGTACGGCACTCAGGAATTAGTCAACAAGCTCAAGGCAGCATGGGTGGGTCGTTTAATACCCGAGAATTTTTCCATGGGAAATCAGATTTATTCTTTAAATCGATCAAATATATATTCTTGGTGATGGTATTCTTGATCCCAATCATTTTATTGGCAATTTCCTTTTATCAACCCAGTAAAATGCTATTGCTAAGCACAATAACAGTTCAGTATATTGGTCTTATGGCTGAACGATGGTTCTTCTTTGCCCAGGCAAACCATCCACAAAATATTTACTATCAGACCATCTCGTAATAAAACAGGTGAGACATGTCACAGAAACTGGTTGATAACTTTAATCGTAACATCGACTACATCCGTGTTTCTGTGACAGATCGATGTGATTTGCGCTGCAATTACTGCATGCCAGAGAAGCACACCCAATTTGCTGAGCCTGATTCATGGCTTACTTTTGATGAGCTCACCCGAGTCATTCGCTTATTTAGTGAAATGGGCACCTACCGCATTCGTCTAACAGGCGGAGAACCTTTGGTTCGGAAAAATTTACCTGACTTGGTTGAACGCCTCAATCAGTTGCCAAAAATTAAAGATTTATCGTTAAGCACCAATGCCATTCAACTTAAAAAATTTGCCACCCCTTTAAAGCAGGCTGGTATTTCACGCCTGAATGTCAGCCTTGATACATTAGATGCAGAAAAATTTAAAGCCATCACCAAAGGTAAATTACAAAAGGTACTCGACGGATTAGCCGCCGCGAAAGAAGCCGGGTTCAACCCCATCAAACTCAACATGGTTGTGATGGCTGAAACTCAAATGGATGATGTCTTTAGCATGGTGCAATATTGCCAAGACAATGATTTCACCTTGCGCTTAATAGAAACGATGCCACTTGGTAGCACCGGGCAAACTGCTTTTCAGAAAAAAATCCTCAGTTTTTCAGATATCAAACAACAATTAGCCAGCAGATTCCCCTTTATCCCTGGCACCATGCCTGGTGGCGGGCCAGCGCGCTATATTCAACTCACAGAAAGCCAAACACGCATCGGATTTATCACCCCCATTTCTCAACATTTTTGTGAAACGTGCAATAGAGTGCGGCTGTCGGCAGAAGGCACGATTTATACTTGCCTAGGGCAAGAACATAACTACCCCCTACGACCACTCATTAGAAGCAATGCCAGTGATGAGCAGTTAAAAGAAGCCATCCAGACAGCCATTAACTTAAAACCAGAAAAACACGAATTTAACGAAAAACCACTCAAACTCACTCGCATCATGTCCAAAACCGGCGGATAACTGTAAACTCGAAGTAGTTAGACAAATATCATAACTTAGAGTGATACTCCAAAATTATACCGTAACAAAGATGAACCATTTATGAATAAAAATAACTATTTAGAACAATTGGTTACAAGATCACAAAAGACATCTATTAAACTTAAACCCAGCTATCATTATTAAGTTTATATGCTAATATTATGTGCAGTAATTTATTGATTAGCCGTTCTGGACAACATTATTATACTGCTCGTTGTGATATTCAATGTAATTGCGACAAGCGATCTTTTAAGTGTAAATTACTTTTATTAAACAAGGGGAATATTAACAATGAAGAAAATATTGCTACCATTTATCCTACTTAGCGCATTGCTAACAGGCTGTGGCGACACCACAACTGTTATCGTGCAAGAAGAAGGGCCTACCGCTGCAGAATTATTTGACGAAGGCCGAGCTTTCTTTAACGAAGGAAACTTTAACCCAGCTATTGATAGCTTCAATCAAGCTGTTCGTATAGACCCAAGCTATGCTGATGCACACTACTGGTCTGGCCGCAGTTACGAAAAATTGGCTAACAACCAAGGCGCTATTTCAGCCTATCAAGCAGCGCTGGATGTACAACCAGGTCACTCTGACGCCAACTTAAGGATTGGTGTTGTGTACTTCAAGTCTTACAAATACGTACCTGCAGAAACATTCTTAAATAAAGCTAAGAACTTAAATCCTGCCAGCCCTTATGCTCACTATTTTTTAGCTGAAATTTACAAAAAACAAGGTAAATGTCAAAAGCCTAAATCTTTATACCAAAAAGCATTAACCCTCAAACCAGGGTTCTTAGATGCGAAAGAAGGCTTAGCGTATGTGAAACGTCATAACTGCAAAGCGGCTACACCTGCACCTAAAAAGCCGGTTTATGAAAAGGTCAATACGTTCCAAGGCGGCGGAAAAGCCTTAAAAGAAAGTGAATGGTAAATAGAACGGTGGCAGGCTCGTCCTGCCACCGTCTCCAAAAAGGCAAAATTATGATAAAAACCTGCGCCCTCTTTCTCTGTTTAACACTGCCGGCAACCAGTGTTGCTGGTAATAAATGGATGATGAATCAAAATGCCAAACAATTGATCGAACTCAACAATCAGCTCATCAATGAAATTGAGCCCATTGGTCATGGCAAAGTACATATAGAAGCATTAGTCTTCGGCAGTGGCAGCGCTAACGAAAACACAGTTTATCAATTAACACCTGCGCCGACAGTGGACTGGAGTAAACCCGGCGAAGCTTCTTCTCTATATTTTAATCGCCCAGCAACCAAAATTCGCATTGGCATTATCAACGTTGGCCCAGGTTTTTCAGAAACAATCAACAACAGCCCAAAGGCGAGCAGCGGAAAGGCTCTTGCCAGTTTTGATGACGCTTTTTTTGAAAAAAATGGCCAATTAAAAACAATTCTCGAGAAACACCCGCAAGCCAAATACCTTGATCTAAAGGGTGGCGCAATCAATATTGATGTTGATGACACCACTCAAGAATGGAATGAACCCAAATACCTTATTTACTGGTAACACCAACCCGTTCAAAGCATTTCGACGTAGACAAATTTAGATTCACAACTATCGACAAATAAATGAATTACTCAGGAGAGATCAACATGAAATTAAACCCTCTATACACGGTATTACTTGCCGCTGGCATGAGTGCACTTATCTCAACAACTGCACTTGCAGGCAGCAAAAAATTAATGACAGTGAAAGCGGCAAAAGTCACTGCTGAACGCGCCATCATAGAAAGTGTCATCGGCATGAAAATTCGTTCAACCGAGCACGTTCAAAACATGGTTGGCCAAGACTACCGCATTCAAGCTAAAACCATGAGTGCCATCAAAGGTATTAACTACGAAGACATCGTTTACGACAAACAAAAAGACATCGCTAAAGTTGTCGCAACCATCAAAGTTGGCAAGGTTTCAAACATTGTTGGCCGAAATGTTGACTACGGCACCATGATCATCAAACGTGTTGGTTTCGCTACCTCAACCCCTTCAAATGCAGGCCCATTACGTGCACTTCGTGCAGCTGAGCTAGATGCTTATAGTGAGCTTGGTAAAAAGATTGTTGGCTTTAAGCTCAAAAGTAAAACCTCTGTCGAAAACTTCATCCTTAAAAATGACGAAATCCAGACCAAAATGATGGCCGCTATTTATGGCGCACAGTTAGTCAGCTATCGTTGGGACGAAGATGGCGACGCATATGTCACTTTACGTTTAGCAGTAAGCCAAGTTGAAGACGTTTTAAGACAACGTTTAGATTACCAAGGTCAATATATTGAAGTTGAAGGTTCTGGCGCACAAGAAGATGACTTTACTGCTGCTAAAAACGAAACCAGCGGCAATGACGACTTCACTCGGTCTTCTTCGACTGTCCGTGAAGGGTCTTTAGGCATTCCTGTCAACAACACACCAAAACCTGTTATTGAAGGTAAAGGCTTAGAAGAGTCTCCAAGTTATGACCAAGGTGGTGCTTACAACTTACAGTAAGCCTACATAAGGGCTGGATTTTCCAGCCCTTTTTTTATGTTTGAAACTTAGTTTGTCATTCACACGCCACCTACCATACAGCCCCAGTTCAGCTTAATTTCATATAATTCTGAAAACAATATCGTGAAATCTTAATTCAGATGCAACAGCAGCCAACTTTCATGCTAATCTTTTTACCAGCAACTCAAAGGAAACGTGGAGTTTTGATGAAAAAATCACTTTACCCCCTCTTTATTACAACCTTTTTAATGTCATCAGTGCATGCCGGTTTCTTTAACGAGTATGAAGAAGAACTTAATCGCGACGATAATGAGCGTGAGTACGCAGCCCAAAGCAAAGCGGATAGACAACTGTCCACTTCCTGCCCTAAATCTGTTAAAAGGCGCAAAATTGCACTCATTTTGCATGAAGATAAAGGTCGTGGCAGCCGAAAGGTGAACAACCCAAATTACAGCCAGCTATTCCAAGAAATTAACCGCCGCTTAAAGGACCAAGGTTTGAGAACTTACACTCAAACTGAAATCACCTCGCACATTGCTCAAGCTGAATTAGAAGCCGTTGCTAACGGAGACCCAGACGCCGCCATAGCAGCAGCAGGCAAGCTTGGTGCCAGCTACTTTTTAAAGGCACGCATCAGCTCAAGGCATAACCGTAACCCGCTGACTAAGGTTAACGAAGTGTTTGTCGATATGAGCTTTACCATGACCAAACACGGCCGCTCAATCTCCTCTGTAAAGGCTGGCGGAGACTCATGGGCAGGACAAGATACGCAATCAGTGGCACTACAAATATTAGAAAGTAAGGCAGACACGATTGTTGGCCAACTTTACTATGATATTTGCACCAAAAAATAATGGGAACTCCTATGAATAAGAAACCAATACACACAACCTTGCTCCTTAGCTGTTTCGCGCTACTGATGGCTTTTTCTGGCACCACCTATGCTGCAGGCAAAACCATGATTGTCACCGCAGAAGGTCTTGCCGACCCTGAGGCTGACACCTACAAACGAGACAAAGGTTTGCTCATTGACGCATTACGTGAAGATGCCAAAAAACAAGCCATTGAGAAAGTAGTTGGCGCCTATGTTGAAAGTGAATCTTTGGTTGAAAACTACACCTTAATTCATGATCGCATCATGACAAAGACCAAAGGTTTAATTAAAAGTGTGATAAAAGAAAGTCGCCCTTGGAAAGGTAAGGATGGCTTCATGCACATGCTCATTAAAGCGGAAGTGTATGTTGGCAGTGTTCAAGAAGCACTGAAAGGAATGTCTCGTGGAGAGCGGACTTTTCACATCAAACAAAGTGGCAACCCCAAAATTTCGGTTTCCATTACCGTACGGAACGCCGAACGTGGTGGAAACAACGACCGAGAACGCTCCCCTATTGCTGAAAATATCTTAAAAGAGCAAATCAAAGGGTTTGGCTACCGCGTATGGTCTAAGGAAGCTGCTGCCAACTTAAAACAGCAAGATGCTGAAAGTGCCATGTTAAGTGGCCAAACAGATGCTGCCGCTTCTGCCGTAAGGCGCCGAGTATCTGATTTTGAAATTGGCGGTGAAGCGAAATTTAAAAAAATCGACCTCACTTTAAAAGCCTCTGGCCTACGCATTACCAAATACAAACTGACCTCCTGGACAGTGAATTGCCTTTACAGCCACACTGGCGAAGAAATTTACTTCAACAACAAAGTCCCTAGGAAAAAAACCTGGGCATCTGAAGACGAAGCACTTGAAGATATTGGTCGCATGATTGGCCGAGAATTCAGCAAAAGCTTTTTTGAAGAGCACTTATCGGCAGCAAGCCAAATATATGAGCTACACGTTCTAGGCCTACCCACTTACGACGTTGGCGAACTGTTTAAAAAGGAAATGATTGGTTTGCGCCCTATTTTAAATGTTGATTTTAGAAACTATGACGCGAACGGTGTGTCATTATTTGAAGTCGAGTTTACAGGTTCTAGCAATAACTTTGCTAAACTGGTAAATAACACAGTGGTTAAGCCCCTTAATGCCAAATTACAAGAGCGTGCATTCCGGTTTAACTCTGTTCAAGGTCGGGTGATCAAAGTGAGTTTTTCCTCCGAGTCCAGCGAACAAGAAATTATGAACAAATTTAACAACTCACCACCAGCATCATTGGTTTCAGCCACTCCAGAGCGCTTAAAAAGCTTGGTTCAATCTAAAGCGGCAATGGAAAAAGTAGCCTCAATCAACCCTGAGGCGGTTAAAGCAATGGCAAACGACGGCAACGAATTTGCCGACGATGCATTAGGTGCAGTAAAAGGTTTCTAACCATTATTTACTCTATGAAGGACATATCAAGAATGAACATCTTAAAAATAGCCGCCGCGTTATTTGTGCCAGTCGCACTCAGCGGTTGCTTAGCTGGAAACGGCTTTAATCTACAAGGTGGCACCGCTTCTCGTGCTGCAAACAACCAGGCTGACCAAAATTTATATCGCCCTGTGAGTTATTCCAATGCGAACCGTCGTGGCCCCACTGTCGTGGTATTACCAGGTAAGATCAAGAGTAATAACGTCACCTTTAAACAACAGGTTTCCGCTAACAATATTGCAGATTTTGCCGAGTTAGAATTAGGTAACGCCAACTTTGGTGTCCTTGAACGCTCTGATTTAGGCCCATTAATGAATGAGCTGAATCTTGCCGTAACCATGGGTGACCCAAGTGCGCTTCGAAAATTTCGCCGGGGTAAATTCAAGTCAACCAAACTTTTCATCAAAATGGACGTGCTAAAAGCTGAAAAAGCCGCCACGGCAAGTACCGGTTTTGATGGCAGAGCGCTTGGTAACATTGCAGGCAATTTACTCGGCAACTCTCGCAGTGCGGATATTGCAAACACTGTTGGCTCTTCGGTACAAACAGCAGATAGCTCTGGCGTTTGGGTCGTTGGCATGCGCTATAAAATCTTAAGTGCTGAGACCACAGAGCAAATCGCGACCGGTTACTTTGAAGAGAAAATGGAAGTCGGTGCTAAGTCTGTTTCAGTATTGGGTGTTTCACAAGCTCAAACTGGCGGCACAACCCTGGATACCATCGTTCAACGCTTGGTTCAGAAAGCCGTACAGGACATTGACCGCCGCGGTAAATAAACCTTTTTTTCGGGGAGTGACACACACTCCCCTGCTTTTAGCATTTCCCTTCGTCTCCCCCATTCTGTAATATCCCTAAAAAAAATACCTAAATACCATTAATTTTAAAATTTAATGAAGTAATTTGGGTTCATATTACCGATCCATCACAGAGCATGATACAATTATCATATTCTAATATAATATTCAGAGAGACGACATGACGCTTCTAAAACAATTCACCGTACTCTGCTGCGCCACTTTACTCGCTAGTTGTGCACAGAATGGGTTTAATCTTCAAGGTGGTACTGCATCGCAAGCGGCAAATACCCAAGCAGAGCAAAACCTAAACAAACCCATCGAGTACGCTAATAAGCACATTAGAGGCCCGGTTGTCGTCGTTCTCCCAGGTAAAATCAAGAGTAACAATGCCACTTTCACTCAACAAGTTCAGCCCAACAATATTGCAGACTTTGCAGAGCTTGAGTTGAGCTTGGCCAATTTTCGAGTTCTTGAGCGAAGTGATTTAGGCCCCCTACTCGATGAACTCACCCTTGCTGTCAATATGGGCAGCCGCGGTGCACTTAGAAAATTCAAGCGCGGCCGCTTCAAATCAACCAATTTTTTCCTCAAATTTGATATTTTAAAAGCTGAAAAAGCAGCCACTGCGGGCACTAGCTTCGACGGCAGCGCATTAGGTAACATCCTTGGCAACACAACCGATGACCCTCGTAGCGCCAATATTGCTAACACCATAGGCAGCTCAATTAAAGTGTCAGACTCAGCTGGCGTATGGATTATAGGCATGCGCTACAAGCTACTTCATGCCAGCACAACAGAACAAGTTGCCACCGGTTATGTTGAAGAGAAAATAGAAGTTGGTGCTAAATCGGTCTCTATTTTAGGTGTCACACAATCCCAAACGGGGGGCACTACTATGGATACCGCCATCCAACGTTTGGTTCAAAAATTAGTGCAGGAAATTGACGAAAAAGGTAAAGATACCCGCCCTAAAAAACGTAGAGCAACCGGTGACCCTGCCATCAAACGATACCAATCTCTGTTAAACAAGCTAGGTTACAACACAGGCCGTCCTGATGGCATTCCTGGTAAGAAAACGACGATTGCTACCACTAATTTCCAACAAGACTATCAATTACCTGTCACAGGCCGTTTAGATGCACGAACCAAATCAAAACTAGACCAGCTCAGCAAATAATAAAAAATCCCCGTGAGTAGCACCCTGCTACTCACGTTCTTATCTTTGCTCATCTCATGTAAACTACCCCGATTATCTTACCTCGTCTCTTAAAGGATTCATTTGTGAAAAAACTGCTCACTCTGGTTGTGCTTGCAGGCATAACACTCATTGGTTGCCAAGAAAAAGAAACCGACATTAACAACCCCTACTTAAAATTTGTTCCTGCTGATACCCCATTATTTGCAGGTAACCTCAGCATACAACCAATGTTTGATTTCAACACGGCACAAATCAGTTATGCAAACCAGCTACCAACCACTGACATGGACCCGACAACCAGTTTTTTTGCCCACATTTACAATGACTTACTCATGAATGTCTCCTCTTCTAAGCGCTTTCAAACCTATTTTGGTTTGCCCAAAGAAATGAAACAGGTGATCTATTTACAAGGCGGCTCCCCAGTCATTAAAACCAGCATTGAAAACAGTGACGCTTTTTGGGCCATTTTTGACCGTGCCGAATCAAAAAGCCAATTTAAACACGTACCTGCAAGCTTTCAGAACATTTCGTACCGAGAATACCCTTTAGGGACAGATTACAGCTTTATCGTCGCTTTAGTTAAGCAAGATGCAACACTTGCCCTCATCTCTAAAAAAACCTCAGACGAGACCAAATCTAAAATCTTCGGCCTTACCCTGCCGCAGAAAAATTTTGCAGACTCAACCTTGCTTAAACATATCAACCAACAGTACCAATTTTTGTCCTACCCTGGCATTTTCGTCTATGACAATGAGCGACTAATTGATTCACTACTACAGGTTGATAACAACGTTTGGTACGAAATGATCACCAGCGATGAGATGATCAAAGAGATCCAAAACAAACAAACAGACAGCTGTGCCAGCGAATATAAGCGCATGGCAGGGTTAATGCCTCGCATCGTAATTGGTTTTGACAAATATGATGTGAAAGACAACCGCATGGTTGCAAATTATGAGTTCACCATTGAATTAGCAGAATCAATCTCTACCGAGCTGAAAAAGGTTCAAGGTTATATCCCCAATTACCTCACCCAGTTTAACGATAATTTAATTGGCTTCGGCTTAGGCAGTGATGTTGCCAAAATCGGCAGCTTATTAAAGACCATGAAACAATCTATGAATCAGCAAAAGTCAGAGTGTGATGCAGTGGCCAAAATGCAGCAGATGCTCGACAGCATAGACCCAGGCATCGTCACTTTATCATTAAGTACAGTGTACGGCCTTAAAGGTGCCGGTCTTGCGATCCAAGATATCCAACTAGGCGATGATTTAAAACAGCCCATCAAGTCACTTGATGCAATTGTGTCTATCACCTCAGATAACGCTAAAAACCTATGGTTTATGCTAACCGGGGCAGTGCCTCAATTAGGTGCCATTAAATTATCAGAAGAGCCCGCGTTAGTAGATATCCCTGCGTTAACGGCCATTAGCCAACAATATAACCTGCCTCCTTTGTATGTTGCCTTAAAGGGCTCACATTTAGTGGCTTACGTCGGCGATACTGCGGCTAAACGCGTCGCCAATATGAGCACTGAAAAACCCACCAGCAATGGCATCTTATTTGAGTCTTTTAACTACAGTAAATTAAGTGTCATTTTAGCGGATGCAAAACAGAAGTTTTGGCCTGAAATCATGACTCAAAATGCCGTTTCTCCCAGTAGCTGCTTACTCGCAGAAACAATGGCCGCGTCTTTAACTGGCTTTGAAGGCGACATTAGTATTCTCAGCCATTTTGATAAACGCGGTTGGGTCAACGAAATGAAAGCCGATATTCAAGCGACTAAGGGCACGTCAACACCGTCTTCAATTGTCGGCGAATACAACATTAACATCCTTTCCAATGGCTGCGCCTTTACCGCTGATGGCCAAGAAAGCATCAAGGCGGATGGCACAGGTCTTTATCAACGTTTCTCAGAAGATGGGAAGTGCAAAGTATTAGAATCAGAGTACACCTGGAAGCACTCCGGTTCTGCATTACAAGTCAGCTACACCCGAGAACGCTCACGCCCTAATGATGTGTGTGACAGTGACTTTTCTGAATGGGAAAAACCTGCCGCAGAATATGTTAACGATGAGTGTATTTTGACCTTTAAAGAAGATGCCTTTTATTGCACGTATGGTGGCACAGAGCCTTCTCAGTTTCAGTTTGTGAAGCAAGTACAAGGTGCACCAGCTGCATCAAACTAAGCATTGATACGCTTATTTTTCGGAGAGCTTGACCACCCCAGTCCAGCTCTCCCAGCCCTCTATTTCAATTTTACTCAGCTTATCGAGGTACAATTGTGTAGGAATATCCTCAGGCCACTGTTCTTTCACTGCAGCAAAGCCCTGCTTTGCCGCATCCAATTGTTGATCGTGAAACGCAATTACTGCCTGCTTAAAACAATCAATGACATCCTGTTCGGGGTGCGACTCATACCCCATTAATTCATACAAAACCACGGCTTCCGTTTTCCCTTTCACCGCCACACAATCCACTTCTCGGGTAATATACTCAGGATCTAACTGCGCTTTCGTCGATGCACTAATCAAGATTAACGTGCCGTAGCGTTTGTTTAAACTTTCAATGCGAGCCGCTAAATTAACACTGTCACCAATCGCGGTATAATCCCAAATATCTTGGCTGCCTAACACACCAATAACTGCATCACCTGTGTTTAAACCAATGCCAGCCATTAACGTTTCACACCCTTTAATGCCATCTGTTTGCATGTCTTTAATAACAGTCACCATAGCCAGTGCTGTTTTTGCGGCTTGGTTGGCATGGTTATCATTCACCACAGGTGCACCATAAAAAGCCATGATGCCATCTCCCATGAGTTTATCCACTGTGCCTTTGTCGGCCTGAATCATCGGTAACATTTTGCCAAAGTAGTGGTTGAGTAACTGGCTTGTTTCACTCGCCGTAAGCTTTTCTGAAATGCTGGTAAAACCCCTGATATCCGAGAAAAACAAGGTGACTTCTTGGCGCTTACCTTCAATCACCGCACCAATATCATTAATCATCGCTTCAGCAACATGCGATGAGACATTCTTACCCAATAAGTCGGTCACAAAACGCTGCTTGTGAGACTCAAGATACTTGCGCCATGAGATCCCATTGGCGTATTGCAGCACCCAGACCAAGAGCCCTGGTGCTGTTTCAACAATAATGCCAGAAAGGAAAAATAAATAACCACTGATAATAATGGTCACCGCCCCGCCAGCCCAAAATACTAATTCACTAATCGCAGACAGCTTCCCCAAATAAAAAATGACGCCAATGAAGATAATAAAGACGATATAAATCACGGCACCTAGTTGAGATATTGGCTGTGCATAGTCTTGATCTAAGAGTGTTTGAATGGCATGTGCATGAACAGCGACACCGGGCTCACGCACAGTCATCACTGAGTCAACGGCATTAATGCCTTCCATCACGTCATCTGAGGCGGTTAAGAATCGAGTAAATGGGGTACTAAAAAAATCTCGATCTAGAAGCCGATTGGTCCCAATTAACACGATTTTATTGGCTATCGCAGATTCTGGCACCTGATCACTGAGTAGTTCAGATAAAGAGTAATGCTTGAATCGGCTGAAATTACCTTTGAATTGAATCATCAATGATTCTTTAGGTAACTTGAGCCCTTCCTCTTCTGTGCCTAACCAAAGCTGTCCTGATGCATCAGTGAAAAAAGCAAAATCAATATCAAAAAAGGCTCGAACCACCTCTAATGAAAAGGCTGGTATCACTTCGACACCCTCTTCATGCTTTTGCAGTGCTTGATGATGCAATCGCCTCAATACCGTGTCTCTATCTTGAGGCAAGTCAATAAAACCGTCCCCTAAAACCGCATCGTATAACACCGGAATAGGCTGAAGATCACCCACAATGGTTCTGGCCAGAACCACATTATTACAGTCTGAAAAAACACCTGCTAGCTCACTGTCTATCGCAGCAGTACTGTCTGAGCTAAACACCGCATCAACACCGACCACCCTCGCTTTTAAATCACATAATTTTTTTAATGCCGTACTAAAGTGGTTACGGTGCCAAGGGTTTCGACCTTTGTTAAGCCACTTAGCACTGATGTCATCCAAGAAAATCAAGGTAATTTGTTCTGAAGGGGTTTGCCCTTGCAGGCGGAAGTTTAAATCATATAAAAACGCATTGGCTGTTTGTAAAAATGGCTTTTGCCCTAAAAACCAAGCGACAATAAAAACCCCTATCGCTAACACCACAATGACCGGTAAAGGTTTTAGATTTAACGCCTTTGGGGCTTGCATTTAACGCAGCCCAAACTGATATTCTAAAGCACCTTCAATGCCCCCAATCGCACTGGATACCACCACGACAACACGCGTTTTTTGCAAGATGCCCGAGCTGTTATTAGCCGCTTTAATGGATTTTGCATCTGCCTCAGAAACCACTAAATTGGTATTATATAATCCTTTTATGTCTTCTACTTTTTTAACAATATAACGCCGGCGTTTTTTCCGCTCACCGGCATGTGCATCCGCAACAACAATGGATAAAATGTGCTCTATCCAAGCACTTTTGTCACCTGGTGCCGCACCTTCTAAGCGCTCGTTTGTTGACACATAACTGGCCATACCTCGTGTCACTAGTGAGGCTTTATCCAGCGATTTATCCACTTGATACAACGTCTCCGTTGCACTCACAATTTTTGGAAACAAAGCCGGAGACACTTGTTTGCCACTCACCTCTCTGGCATCTAACACCAGCCAAACTTCATCCTCTGCTTCAGCTAACGTAAAATCATCCCCTTTTTGCACCATGCCGACTTTCTCAAGTAACTTCGCACCAACACCATTAACCCCATGCAACGGCACACGGTAAGTAATTTCAATATAGGGGTTGCTGCCATCAACAGACCGATTACCCACCTCTTCATATCCACTAACAAATGCTTCTAAATGTACCAACATTGAGCCATTACCAAATTCGGTAATGGTATTTCGATCATTCACCTTCACTGTGGCGGCTAATTTCACAATCGACTGAAAAGCCAAAGCACGTGCAGCCCGAAGTGCGTGTATTTTAGAATGGCGATTATGTTTTAAATACCCTTTACCTACGCCATAAATCATCCCCTCATCCCAATCAATTTTTCCAAGCTCTGACTGCTCATAAAATGGCTTAAAATCATTGGCTTGCAATTGAGTCGAACACAAAAACAAAAACGCAAAGAACACATACTTGGCTGAAGAGTAAAACGCCATGGGGATCACCTAAATGGATTGGTATTGCTGAATACTTAACCTATTTAATGAGTATAGCAGTGTTATTTGACGGGCAACTGAATGCATCCGCGCCCTAATTCCGCAAAAAAATAACAACATCACCTTCACGTTACTGTTTTGCATTATACTAATACATGAGATGACCTAATCCTTTCAGCGATGCCCTAAAAGATGACCCTTATGAACTTGCATTCAATTTGGACACATTCACTACTGATATTTACTGCGCTTGTCACAACCACACAAGCCAGTTCAGACTCACCGTTACAACTTAAAGCTGAGTCCGGAGATATCACCGCACAACGTCAATTAGCGGAACACTTAGAACACAACGATAAAAACACCCAACAAGCCATACACTGGTATTGCAAGGCGGCACTACAAAAAGACATCCAATCTCAGCAAGCGCTTGGCTGGATGTACATGAATGGTCGCGGCGTTAAACAAAATGATGCCATCGCCTTTGACTGGTTCAACCGGGCAGCACAACAAGGTGACGCTTACGCACAAAAAATGCTCCCCTACTTAGACCCTAAAAAAGACCAACACCAGTCTATCTGTAACATCCCAATCGCCCCAAAGTGGTCACAGCACTGCCCTAAACAACAAAAACATTGCCAAACCATTATTCAAACAGTCGAACAACTGGCACCGCAATTCAATATAGACCCCAACCTTGCCTTGTCCGTTATTATGGTCGAGTCTCGGTTTAACCCCAAAGCGCGCTCACCTAAAAATGCACAAGGGCTCATGCAACTGATACCAGGCACAGCAAAGCGCTTTGGCGTAAAGAAGGTTCATCGCATCAAAGATAATATCAAAGGTGGAATGGCGTATTTACAGTGGTTACTGGCTTACTATCAGGGGAATGTACGCTGGGCGGTTGCCGCATATAATGCAGGGGAAGGTGCGGTAGATAGATACAAGGGTATCCCTCGTTACCCGGAAACCCAAAATTATGTGAAAAAAGTACTCAACTTTTACGGTAAAACCACACATAACTACCGTAAAAATTGGATAGAGGCATCAAAAATCAATCAATCTTAATTGATATTCCATTGTCCATTTCGATCGCGACAAGCTGTACCTTTTGCTCGCTCAGCTTGACCATCAATATAAATGGTCGTCGTGTAATCCCGACAGGGCTGACCTGAATGACTGGCATAATTCCTGGTTGGGGTCACTTCATAACGTGCCTGTGTATCTGGATTAACCCAAGAGGTTGCTTGATGCGTCGGCGTATATTCTAACGCGCGCTGTTGCCGTAACCGGTCTGCTTCGTCCATTTCACCGCCAATATAGCTACCGGCAAAGCCGCCCGCAATTGACCCTAAAATAATAGCCGCTGTCCGCCCATTACCTTTACCCACTTGGCTCCCTAGAACGCCGCCTAAAATACCGCCGATAACGGTGCCTGTTTGCTTCTTAGTTGGTGGTGTTTCACATGCTGACAACAAAAACATACTCAGCACCATGAGCCATAACATTCGACTGTTCGCCATGATGTACATCTCCTATTCATTGTATTTTGATTTGATTATATCGAAAACCCACCCTTATAGATAACTTTAGACTGATATTCCAAACAAATTATCCCTTAGCCCTATAAATAAATGCCATTTTAATCAATTAGCCCATTTACAAGCTTAAAATCACCCCTTCTATTCAACCTGCAATAGATTAAACGCTATTGCTTCAGAGACTTAGCGTTAAGAGAAAATACGTCAAATAAATCAGTCATATTTACAAAAAATCAGCAATTGGCATTTTGTAATTTATCCTCACCTACACGCTGGCGTAAAACCACAACCATCAAGCCAAATAAAGATAACCACAAACCAAACTGATGGTCCCAGGCCAATAATTCCGGCCAAAAAAACATCATGACACCAACAATCGTTGCACTAATCCCTAAGCACACTAAATGCACCTGGGACACTAAAACCCCTAACAACAATAAAATGCTCGAAAAAACCCACCATTCAATCGCTGTTAATGCAAATAACCACGCCATAGACCAGCACCCTTTCTCAACATTCCGACGTTCACTCACCTCTAGATTACGCTTTTCAGGGCAAAGTCATAGTAGGAATGTTCCTTTTTGAGTACAGGTCGACCTTATTCCTCTTAGTAAAACATGCCAAAGGAC
Organism: Methylococcales bacterium; assembly: GCA_018672285.1. Taxonomy (GTDB): domain Bacteria; phylum Pseudomonadota; class Gammaproteobacteria; order JABHGC01; family JABHGC01; genus JABHGC01. Next base: position 16,391 of record JABHGC010000036.1, on the reverse strand, counting down.
TATCCTGACAGTGGCTGATGACACAGCAAATCAGGTATACTCCCGGCATGAATCAACAAGACAAATTAGAATTTAACAAGCTCCAAAAACGCTTGAGACGCCACACCGGCAAAGCCATCGAAGATTTCAACATGATCGAAGAAGGTGACCGTATTATGGTGTGCCTCTCTGGTGGTGCAGATAGCTACACCATGCTGGACGTCCTCATCAGTCTACAACGTAGCGCCCCCATTCAATTTGAGCTTATTGCCGTCAATTTAGACCAAAAGCAACCTGATTTCCCCGAACACATTTTGCCTGAGTACCTACAACAGCTCGGCATAGAACACCACATCATCAACCGCGACACCTACTCCGTCGTCAAAAATAAAATACCCGAAGGGAAAACAACCTGCGGCTTATGCTCAAGGCTCAGACGCGGCACACTGTACGCTTTCGCCGAAGAAATAAACGCAGATAAAATTGCCCTCGGTCACCATAAAGACGACATAGTGGAAACGATGTTCTTAAACATGTTCTATGGTGCACGGCTCAGCGCAATGCCACCAAAACTACGCTCGGATGATGGCCGAAATATCGTCATTCGGCCCTTAAGCTACTGCCGAGAAAAAGACATCAAAGCCTTCGCGGCACACCGCGCATTCCCTATCATCCCGTGTAATTTATGTGGCTCACAAGAGAATTTACAACGGCAAAACATCAAACAGATGCTACTAGAGTGGGAAAAAAGTAACCCAAGTAGAATAGAGTCTATCTTTGGTGCCATGCAAAACATTGCCCCCAGCCAAATGCCAGACCACACCCAATTTGACTTCAAAAACTTAACCATTGACCGAAGCCAAAAAAGACCCAGCTTTGAATTTGATGCAGGCCAGGCCGTAGACTCATTTCAGCCCATAGTCTTCAACCCAAAAACAGAGCAATAGCCCAAAATATAAACGCAAAAGCTCAAAGAACGGAAGAGGAATACTTTTTTCTCTGTCGTTAATGTTCAATCGAACAGACAGACGATCAACCAACTTGAAAAATCCTTTTAAACAACGGCAGAGAAAACAAATGTATTCCTCTTCCGTTCCTCATGAGCAAACCAAACACTAAGTCCGCCAAAAAGTAGGTGTAAACAACACCAACAAAGTAAAAATTTCAAGCCGACCTAACAACATCGCAAAACACAACAACCCCTTTGCAGAGTCATCAAAATTCACATAAGTAATGGCAGCAGCGCCCAAACCTGGGCCTAAATTATTAATACAAGCCGCTACCGCAGAAAAAGCCGTCACCAGCTCCATATCCGCAGGTGATGCAATATACAAATAAATCACCGTAAAGCTCACCATATATAACGCAAAGAACCCCCAAACAGCGTCGATAACCCGAGGTGGAATTGTCTTTTTCCCGACTCTAACCGGAATTTGCGCTGTAGGATGAACAAGCCGAGTAATTTCACGCAGCCCTTGCTTAAACAGCAACAACACCCGAATCACTTTCATACCACCGCCCGTGGAACCGGCACAGCCACCCATAAAGCTGGCTAGAATCAATAACAGCGGCACATAACCCCGCCACTCATGATATTGCGCTGTGGTAAAACCGGTGGTGGTACCAATAGACACTGCCTGAAAAACCCCCGTAAAAAAGGCCTCCCCTGCATCACTGATATTATTCCCCCAATACAGGCCAGACACCGTGAGAATAGCCACCACAAACAAAACAGAAATGTATACCCTAAACTCAGTATCCGCCAAATAAGGCTTAACACTCATCTTTCGCATGGCCACAAAATGCAAAGCAAAGTTTGCCGCAGATAGCAGCATAAACACCACTGCAATCATTTCAATTAAATGGCTATCAAAATAGCCAATGCTTTGGTCGTGTGTTGAAAACCCCCCAATGGCAACAGTGGCAAAAGAATGGGAAATAGCATCAAACCCAGACATCCCAGCAAGCCAATAACTCAGCGCACACAGTACGGTTAGCCCAAAGTAGATGTACCACAAGGCTTTTGCTGTCTCGGTAATTCTTGGGGTTAATTTATTGTCTTTCATTGGCCCGGGTGTTTCAGCTTTATACAGCTGCATACCCCCAATCCCCAACATCGGTAGTACTGCCACCGCCAAAACGATGATCCCCATGCCGCCAATCCACTGCAACATTTGGCGATAAAACAAAATCGAATGGGGTAATTGATCAATCTCAGTGATCACCGTGGCACCTGTCGTGGTTAAGCCCGAAATAGATTCAAACACGGAGTCAATGACACTCATATCAATTTCAGTCGACAAGATAAAAGGCACGGCACCCGATAGGCCTAAAACTGTCCAGAACATCACCACCACGACAAAACCATCTCGAGTACGCAGTTCTTTACGTTTATTTCGAGCAGGAAACCAACAGACAACACCAATGGTTAAAACAATCAGGAAACTCTCAAAAAAAGGCTGTACAGCACCATCACCATAAATTAGCCCGACAAAACCAGAAGGCAAAAAGGTGAGGCTCGAGACCATCAATAACAGTCCAAGGATTTTTTGAATCACACTAAGTTGCATAGAAAACCTGCAGTTTGATATTAGAAAAAGGTCACGCCCACTTGGAATAATTTTTCGACTTGTGAAATGTGCTTTTTATCAATCAAGAATAAGATGACGTGGTCCTCGGCTTGAATCACCGTATCATGATGCGCCATTAACACTTCTTCACCACGCACAATCGCACCAATGGTTGCACCTGCTGGAAGCTTAATCTCTTCCACCATCCGCCCCACGACTTTAGAGGAGTTACTGTCACCATGCGCTACCGCCTCAATGGCTTCAGCCGCCCCCCGGCGCAAAGAATGCACCATCACCACATCACCACGGCGAACATGGGTTAACAAACTGCCAATGATGGCCTGTTGTGGTGAAATCGCAATATCTATCGGGCCACTGTGTACCAAATCCACATACGCTGGCCGATTAATTATCGACATCACTTTCTTGGCACCTAACCGCTTAGCCAACATAGCAGATAAAATATTGGCCTCATCATCATTGGTTAAGGCACAAAAAATATCTGTGTTTTCAATGTTTTCTTCAATCAGCAAATCTTCATCTGCCGCATCACCAAGCAAGACAATACTACGATCAAGCTCTTCAGAAATTCGCGTCGCACGCTCAGGGTCAGCTTCAATGATTTTAATTTGGTAGGAATGTTCTAAAGCTTTCGCCAAACGTTTACCAATATTACCACCACCCGCAAAAATCAACCGTTTATAAGGCTTTTCTAAACGCCTCAACTCACTCATCATTGAGCGAATGTTCTTTTTCGTTGCCACAAAAAAGATCTCATCATCAGGCTCGATGATGGTACTGCCTTCGGGAATAATGGCTCGGTCATGCCGATATATGGCAGCAACCCGTGCTTCTGCCCCAGGCATATGTTCAATCAATTCTTTCAACTGATGGCCAACGAGTGGGCCACCATAATAGGCTCGAACAGCCACTAGCCGTACACGGCCACCTGCGAAATCCAAAACCTGTAGCGCACCAGGCGTTTCAATCAGGCGCTGAATATAATTGGTCACCAATTGCTCTGGGCTAATCAAGACATCAATGGGCAACGCTTCTTGGGTAAAAAGTGATGGCTCATTTAGGTATTCAATGGCGCGTACACGGGCAATTTTTGTCGGTGTGTGAAACAAGGTATAGGCCACTTGGCAGGCCACCATATTCACTTCATCACTGTTGGTCACGGCGATGATCATGTCGGCATCATCGGCACCTGCTTGTTGCAGTACTTCAGGGTTTGCCGCATGGCCAATCACAGTTCGAATATCTAACCGGTCTTGAAGTTCATACAATACTTTGGCACTACTGTCTATGACCGTAATATCATTGGCTTCACTGGCCAAATTATTAGCGACCGAAGCCCCAACTTGGCCTGCACCTAAAATAATAATTTTCATTGCGCGTACGCCTAATTATTTCGCTTTAAACTCGATGCCTAAAGCACGCAATTTTCGATATAGGTGGGTTCTTTCCATACCAACGGCTTTTGAAAGCTTACCCACACTGCCTTGGTTTTGTTGTAACTGATACTCAAGATACAACTTTTCAAACTGTTCTCTTGCCTCTCTGAGCGGCAAGTCTAATGACACAGGAGATGGCATCGCCCCCGATTCTGATTTTTGTGGCGCAGAACCCATGGCTGATTGCACTTCTTCCATGCTAATTTCTTCACCCGCACCCAGAATCAGTAAACGTTGCACCATGTTCTTAAGCTCGCGTACATTGCCCGGCCAAGGATAGTTCCGCAGCTGGTTTTGAGCACCCACAGTAAACCGGCGAAAGCTCAGCTTTTCATGCTTCACAAAGTGGTCGATGTAATGAGTTAATAATTCTGGAATGTCTTCTTTGTGTTCCCTCAGCGCCATCGTATTAATCGGCACGACATTGAGGTGATAATACAAATCTTCCCGAAAACGACCTTGTTGAACTTCTTCTTCTAAATTTTTTGAGGTCGCAGCAATGATTCGCACATTGATCTGTACTGGGTCTACACCACCCACACGAAGAAAACTTTTCGTCTCTAAAGCGCTCAATAAACGCGCTTGCGTTTCTGCTTCCATATCCGCAACTTCGTCTAAGAACAAAATGCCGCCATTGGCTTGCTCTAATCGGCCGTAATGGATTTTACCCTCTTGCTCGCTACCAAATAATTCGGTTGCTGAGTTTTCTTTGGCAATAGAAGCCACACCCACATCAATGAAAGGGCCTGATTTACGAGAGCTGTTACTGTGTAAATAATGGGCAAATAACTCTTTGCCTGAACCTGACTCGCCTTGCATTAATACCCAAGTATCATGCTGGGCAATTCGCTTCACTTGTTCTTTTAACCGCTGCATGGTTGGGCCTTTGCCCACTGGCTGCTGAACTGTATTACTATGCAGCTTTAAACCAATATTTTCTTGCTGAAGCTTATCCGCTTCTAAAGCATGTTCAACCGTGAGCAATAATTTCGCCAGCGTCAGTGGTTTTTCTAAAAAGTCATACGCACCTAAGCGAGTTGCCTCAACAGCGGTTTCAATGGTGCCATGACCTGAAACCATAATGACAGGGCAAGGCAGCCCTTCTACCGACCACTCTTTCAGCAATGTGATGCCGTCAATATCAGGCATCCAGATATCTAAAATGACCAAATTTGGTCGACGTTTCTGCATTGCGGCTCTTGCGCTGGCACCATCTTCTGCGATGCCGACTTCATAGCCTTCGTCTTCTAATATTTCTTGGACAGTCTCACGAATCCCAGTTTCATCGTCGACCACCAATACATATGCTGCGCTCATTACCGGCCTCTTATAACTTTATGTTTCTATCACGGGCAAATGCAGTACCACACGAGCACCTTGTGGTGCGTTTTCTGCGTGAATGTCTCCACCATGCTCTTCTACTATTTTTTTCACAATCGCCAAGCCAAGCCCTGTCCCTTTAAGCTTAGTTGTTTTATAGGGTTCAAATACGTGGCCTAAGACCTCCTCAGCGAACCCGGCACCATTATCCTCTATCGCTAACTGAATACAAGGATCACCCGCAAAATAAGCGCTACTCACCGTAATCTCACCTTGCGCTAGATCTTCGATGGCCTCAAATGCATTTTTCATTAAGTTGTTCATCACCTGGCGCAATTGGTGGCTGTCGGCATTGATGTCTGGCAAGCTTTCCGCTAACTGCTTTTTCACGGTAATGGCGCTGTTTTGGTGTTGATATAAATCAGCTACCTCCATCATTAATGCATTGGCATTTAACGGCGCTTTTTTCATTTCTGGCTTCTTCGCGTATTCAGCGAACGCATTCACCATCGTTTTCATGGTATCAACTTGGGCGATAATGGTGCTGGTGGCTTTATCTAACACCTTAGCTTCTTTTTCTTCCATGGTTCGCAAGTATTTGTGCCTTAGCCGTTCTGCCGACAACTGAATGGGGGTTAATGGATTTTTAATCTCATGTGCCAAACGCCTAGCCACTTCTCCCCAGGCAGCATCTCGCTGGGCTTGTACCAGTTGCGTCACATCATCAAATAACAAGACATTCCCTGTCTTTTCGCCATCCGCACTTTTAAGCTCAGTCCCATGGCACAGCAGTATTTGCTTACCTCTTGTATCCGGCAAGTTCACCTCTGCCCGCCATTCACTGGCAGAGTTCTTAAAGGTTTCCATCACCGTACCAAAAAAGGTATTTAAGCGGAGGTTATCTGTGCTGATCGCCACCTGGCCTTTCTCTACTTGTAAAATATCATGTGCCGCCACATTGACCGTAATTAACTGTTGATGCTGATCAAAAGTCATCACACCGGAGGACAAACCGCCTAAAATAGACTCTAAATACAAACGTTGGTCTTCGACCACCTTCTGACTTTTTTCTGCTAAATCTCGCGCCTGGCTGATTTTCTCACTCATCACATTAAATGATTTCACTAAGAAGCCTAAATCATCATTGCGTTGTAATTGAATTTTTTGCTCGTAATCTCCCTCGGCAATGGCTTTGGTGCCTTTGGCCAAATCTCGAATGGGCTCCATCAACCTGCGGGTAAAAATAAACGCCACCAAAATGGCACTAAATACACTAAAGAGCAGCACCAATGACAGAGTCATTACAAAGTTTGATTTAATGTATTTACGCATATAAGAGATGCGACCATGTTTTTCGTATGCGGCTTCTACAGAATCGCCTAAGTCAATTAAGCGCTTGGGGATCGCAAAAATGGCTTGCAATAAATACGGCTGATTGACCTGCTCCGTCACAATGACCCTTAATGATAAATCGCCGCCTTTCAGAGGCTCTAACAACGTTAAGTAGCCATTGGTTTGCACCGCTAAACGCATCGTTTGAGTCACCGCCTCAGGTATAAAGGAGGAACTAATGGAGCTGGTCACCACAATTTCACCGGTTTGCGTCATCAAGGTGAGCTCATCGGCTTGATTGGCCTCCCGGAGCTTATCTAACCTCACAGCAATTAACTCATCGCTCCCTTGATTAATGTTCACGAGCATTTTTTGGGTTTGTTCTAAGTGGATTTTTTCCCGAATTCTCAATGCGGTTCGTGACAGTTCCAGCGAGTCAATTAACGCAGACTCAATTTGAGTATCAAACCAGTTGTCGATCCCTTTATAGAGAAATTGAACCGAATATGAAAAAACTATCACCACCGGAATCACCGCCAAAACCAAAAATAGGCCGACCACTTTAGCGGTCAATTTTGCGCCTGGCTCTTTTCGGTACCAACGCAACATCAGCTGAAAAATATTACCGGCAATGATCAGCAGTAAGAAAAACAAGCCCACTGCTGCAACTTGCAGAAGCAGCGTATAATATTGCGCGTTACTGGAATCTTGGGGGTTTTGAATGGCGTTACTGGCCATTTGTAATGCCGCTAACAGAAGTGCCAACAGCAGACTAATTGCGATTAAACTTAACCGCTTTTTCAATAGATTAATCTCCACAGCAATGGGTCGGCATCCAGTTGCCAGTCTTGACTAAAATAGGCGGTAGGCTGCAATGGTAAAGGCAGTTGATCGACTTCTAGGGTACATTTTACCCGCACTTGGTAAAGCTCTTTATGAATGAGCTCAGAACTGTTGATCAGCGGCCAGCCCCTAATTGCGCCCATTGCTCTTAACGCCTGAGACAGCGTTTTGTGATAGGTTTTTTCTTCAGATTTATCATGACCCACTTGATAGTGCTTAGCCAATGGCCGGTAGCTAATACTGTATTGGCGCGTCACCGAGTCCACGGTTTCATCCCACATCCAATTTCTAGAACGAACAACAGCCGCTTGCACCTCAAAATGCAGCTCTATGCCATTTTGCAGTGCATCTCGCACTTCATCAGCAAGGTCGTATTCAATATCAACATCCAACACATAAGACTCATCCACTAAGGTTGCTTCAATGGTGTGAATGCTCACCGCTGCAATACAGGGTTGAACCAATAAAAAAATGACACATAAAAAGGGCCAGCGCAGTTGCACACTTATTCCTTATTGAGGCAGGCATAATAAAATCCATCCCTGTTCTGGTCACCAGGCAAAATCCGATGAACCACATCGCAATGTGCATCCGAATGCGTCTCTAAAAAACGACTAATCTGGTGTTCATTCTCTTGTTTTAATATAGAACAGGTCGCATAAACCAGTCGCCCACCCTCTTTTAAGACTGACCACGCGTTTTCTAACATTGTATGCTGAAGTTGCGATAATGCAACAATATCGTCTTTATTTCGCAACATTTTTATATCAGGGTGTCGCCTGATCACCCCTGTTCCACTACAAGGGGCATCCAGCAAGATGCGGTCAAACCGGGTTTCTTCAGGCCAAATACCCGGGTCTGAAAAATCTGAGACTTGCCAATCGGCCTGCAAAGATAAACGTTGTAAATTGTCCACTAATCTCGGCAAACGCTCAGCATCCGAATCTACCGCCAATAAAGACGTTAACTTAGGCTCGGTTTCCGCAATATGGCACGTCTTGCCACCTGGCGCTGCACATGCATCCAAAACTCGCTGACCGGGCGCTAATTGGAGTAACTCCGCCGCCATTTGTGCAGCACCATCTTGTACCGAGCACCAGCCTTCAGCAAAATGAGGCAGCATTGACACATCCACAGGGTTTTGCAAGCGAACGCCCATCGCTGTGACTGGCTGAGCTTCCGCGTCTATTTTTGCTTGCTTGAGTAATGCTAAATAATCATCTCTCGTGGTTTTTTGCTGATTAACCCTCAGCACCATTGGCGGAGGCTGATTATTGGCCGTTAAAATAGCTGCCCACTCATCAGGCCAATCCGTTTTTAAGATTTTGATTAACCAATAAGGATGACGGTAAATGGCTTCTTGCTTGTTATCACAGCCTTTCATTAACTCAGGTTGCTGGCGAAGAAAGTTGCGAAGCACCGCATTCACCAAACCTTTTGCCCACATTTTTTTCAACGGCTTAACGGCATTCACTGTTTCAGACACCACCGCGTAGTCTGCCGTTTTTTGCTCGCTAAGCTCATGCAAACCCAACAACATCAAAATTTTCACATCGCTGTCTTTGGCTTTAAGGGGCTTTTGCAATAGTGGCGCTAACAAACACTCTAACCACAGATAATGACGAATCGTGCCAAAACAAATGGCTTTGACAAATGGCTGTTGAGACAAATCTACCGATTTTAAATGGTGATCAAACGCGGCGGTTAATGACTGACCTGACAAGACTGCTCGAACAATATGTACGGCAGCCACTCTTGGCTGCTTATTCAACTGAACTGCTCACCTGCAACATCATGGCCATTTAAATAGCCAACCACATCTGCTGGTTTTTTATTCGGCAACTGTAATTTGGTGATCGACAACTGCCCATCGCTGGTTGACACCAACAAACGTTTTTTCTCAACAGCAATCGTGCCTGGCGCTGAAGACACAGAAGCAGGTTCTAATTCAGCCCCCCAAATACGCACTGTTTTATTATCCAATGACGTTTGTGCCACCGGCCAAGGATTAAAGGCATTTACCTGACAGAGTATTTGCTGTGCGGACTGAGACCAATCAATGGTTGCTTCTTGCTTATCGAGTTTTTTGGCGTAATTGGTGAATGCTTCATCTTGCTTTTCAGGCTTAAGCTCACCGGCTTCAATTTGAGGAATCACCACCATCAAGGCCTCAGCGCCCATAACCGACAGCTCATCGTGCAAGCGTTGAGCATTGGTTGACGGCGTAATGTCACACATCACTTTATGCAGCATATCCCCTGTATCCAAGCCCACATCCATTTGCATAATGGTCACACCTGTTTGTGCATCCCCAGCCATAATGGCTCGCTGAATCGGTGCTGCACCCCGCCATCTTGGCAATAAAGAAGCATGGATGTTAAAGCAACCGTACGTTGGCATTTCTAACACCACTTTAGGTAAGATCAACCCATAAGCGACCACCACCATTAAATCGGGTTTTAATGCGGCTAACTCGGCTTGCGCCTCATCCCCTTTTAATGATTCCGGTTGAAACACGGGAATATTGTTGGCCAATGCCGCTGCTTTCACCGGGCTTGCTGTTAACTTCCGCCCACGACCTGAAGGCCGGTCTGGCTGAGTATAAACACCACACACCTCATGTTCAGAATCAATTAACGCTTGTAAAGGTGGGACAGAAAAATCCGGGGTGCCAGCAAACAATATTCTCATTAGTACGAGGTTCCTTTGATCAACTTCTTCTTAATACGATTTCGCTTCATTGCAGAAAGATAGTCCACAAAAAGCTTACCGTTAAGATGATCCATTTCATGCTGAATACACACCGCCAGCAATCCATCGGCACCAAACTCAACTTGTTCACCTTCTTCATTTAATGCACGAACCACAACAGAGTCTGCACGTACCACGGTTTCATTAAAACCAGGCACCGACAAACACCCTTCCTCCATGCTTTCTTCCCCCTCAGACTCTATGATCTCAGGGTTAATCAAACAAATCGGGTCGTTTTTTTCCTCGGAGACGTCAATCACCACAATTTGTTGATGAATATCAACCTGGGTGGCGGCTAAGCCTATACCGGGGGCGTCATACATCGTTTCGAACATGTTTTTCACAATGGTTCGGATTTCGGCAGTGACTGCCGAAACAGGTACGGCTTTTGTTCTTAATTTAGGGTCTGGGAAACACAATATCTGTAAAATCGTCACGTTTATCTCTCAACAGCTTGCTCTTGATTTACAATACTTAAGGGTAATTGTACGATAATACTTGAATTTGACGTGACCACGCTATACTTAAATTAACCTGCTAGTACTTGGGCTTGCAAAATGTTGCTAGCCGCGTCTATGCAATACAGAATTTTAAACAAAAACTAAGGGTGCCTTCATGATCCGTAAAACTCTCTGGAGCATGGTACTTGCTTGTGCTATCACATTACCTGCAAGCAATGCTTTCGCTGACTCAGTCGAGCTAAATCCTAATCATCCACAACGTTATACTGTCGTTAAGGGTGACACATTATGGGGCATTTCCGAGCGCTTCTTGAATGACGCATGGCGTTGGCCTGATGTTTGGCATGTTAACCAACACATCAAAAACCCCCATTTAATTTATCCTGGCGATGAAATTGAATTGACCTATGTTGATGGCGAGCCACAATTACGCTTACACCGTGGCGGCAATAATGGCGTCGTTAAACTGTCACCACATATTCGTGAAAGCGAGCTAGATACCGCCATCCCGACTATTCCACTGGATGCCATCAAACAATTTTTATTGCACCCAGAAGTGATGAATGCTGACGAAATGGACAGCGCGCCGTATGTCGTCGCCTTCCCTGGTACTCGCCAACTCGCTGGCAGTGGTGACCGTGCTTACGTTCGCACCATTGAAACCAAGCAGACCAAAAATTTCGTTATCTTTGAGCCTGGCAATGCCTTAATCGACCCAGACACCAAAGAAATCTTAGGCTACGAAGCACATTACCGTGGCGATGCAAAACTTCAAAAAGCAGGTGACCCTGCAACCGTTAAGATTATACGGTCGGTACAAGAAGTGAGCGTAGGCGATCGATTGCGCCCTAGCACTAACGAAGAGGTCATGACCCACTTCCAACCTCACGCACCTAAAGAAAAAATTAACGGCTACATTATTGGCGTTACCGATGGTGTTGTGAACATTGGCCAATTCAATACCGTTGTGATCAACAAAGGCACCGCAGACAACATTGAAGTCGGTCATATTTTCAACGTATGGCAGCGAGGTGATGTGATTTCAGATGTTGTCAGCAAAAACCCTCACGACAAAGTACAACTACCTGACGAGAAAGCCGGTTACCTCATGGTTTACAAAACCTTTGACCGCGTAAGCTACGCGCTTGTTATGAAAGCAGTACTAGAAATGCAAACCTTGGATAAAATCAGCACACCTTAAGCCTAAGGTCTGATTTAACCCATAAAAGCCAGCCTTGCGCTGGCTTTTTTGCGTAATAACCACATGGATGTGAATATGGACGTAACCCCTTGGCTACAGATTTACCATGCGCCTAAAATTGGCCCAGTATTATTTCAGAAGATACTAGAACACTACGGCAGTCCAGAAGCCTTTCTAGATAACCGTGGCTGGCATTCCGAACACGTCAACATACCTGAGCCTGCCAAATACTACTTTGATGACCAGCAATTTGATGTGGTCACCGAGGACCTCCGCTGGCAAGAGCAACCCAACAACCACATTTTAACCCTAGCGGATAAGCGCTACCCCGCCCTATTAAGAGAAATCCATGATCCACCCGCGATTTTATATTTAAAAGGCCAACCCTCTGTGCTGCAACAAGTACAACTTGCCGTGGTTGGCTCTAGAAACCCAACCCCTGCAGGGCAAGACACCACTCGCGCGCTAACCTATGAACTGGCACGCCAAGGCATGGTCATCACCAGTGGTTTGGCATTGGGTGTGGATGGTATTGCCCACCAAGCAACCCTGGATGCGGGCGGCACCACCATTGCCGTGATGGGCACAGGGCTTAACCGAGTATACCCCGCCAAGCATCATGCCCTCGCCCATGCCATCGAGGATACGGGGGGGCGTTATGCTGTCGGAGTTTCCGCTCAATACCCAACCAAGACCGAACCTATTCCCCCGTAGAAACCGCATCATCAGTGGGATGTCGGTTGGCACCTTAGTAATAGAGGCGGCCTTAAAAAGCGGCTCCCTCATTACTGCCCGCCAAGCGATGGAACAAGGACGTGACGTATTTGCCATCCCTGGCTCCATTCAGAACCCACTGGCACGCGGCTGCCATCAAATCATACGAGAAGGTGCAAAATTGGTAGAAACTGCCGAGCACGTCATGGAGGAGCTAGGCGCCCTTATTCTGGCCTCTCAACTGAACGCCGCTACCTCTGCCCCAGCCATGCAGACGCAGCAAGCCAATACTTTATCAGAAGAACAAACAGCGCTTCTTGAGTATTTCACAGGCAACCCTGTCGCCATAGATTGGCTCTCGGAAAAGACCGGCAGACCCATCAATGAACTGTCCTCCATGCTGCTCATTTTGGAGCTAGATGGGCATATTAGCGCAATGCCAGGTGGATTTTATACTCGACATTAAACAATTTTTATGCCACAAATTGCATAATTTTATGACATACCCATTACAAACCAACTTGGCTGTGATGAGTACAAGTCCAACCTAATACAGTAGGGAACTGTTCATCGCATGGCGAAAAATCTAGTCATAGTAGAATCACCGGCAAAAGCCAAAACCATTGAAAAGTACCTTGGTAAAGATTTTAAGGTATTGGCCTCGTATGGTCACATTCGGGATTTACCGTCTAAAGAAGGCTCAGTAGACCCTGACGACGGCTTTGCGATGAAATACGCATTGATCGACAAAAATGCCAAACATGTCCAGGCCATTGTCACCGAGATGCGTAAAGCAGAAGCCCTGTACCTCGCGACTGATTTGGATAGAGAGGGAGAAGCCATTTCTTGGCATCTCTCAGAAATACTCAAAGCCAAAAAGATTCTTAAAGAGAAACCGGTACATCGTGTTGTGTTCCACGAAATCACCAAAAAAGCCATTAAAGATGCGGTTGCCAACCCTCGTGAACTGTCCATGGACATGGTCAATGCACAACAGGCGCGCCGTGCACTCGATTATTTAGTGGGCTTTAAGCTTTCCCCCCTATTGTGGCGCAAAATTCGCCGAGGGCTATCTGCAGGCCGAGTACAAAGCCCCGCCCTTAGGATGATTGTTGAGCGCGAAATAGAAATCGAAGCGTTCAAACCCAAAGAATACTGGACACTTGAAGCCAACGTAGAAAAAGGCACCACCCCTTTTAATGCCAGACTCACGCATTATTTAGAGGAAAAACTGGGCCAATTCAGCATCACAGAAGAAGGCGGCGCCACTAAAGCCCGTGAAACCTTAGAAAAAGCGGCTAATGGTGAACTGGTTGTTCACAACATTGAAAAGAAACAACGTAAGCGCAACCCATCGCCCCCTTTTACAACGTCCACGCTACAACAAGAAGCGGCGCGTAAGTTACGCTTTTCAACCCAAAAAACCATGCGAACCGCGCAGCAACTCTATGAAGGGATCGACACCGGAGATGGCTCAGTGGGTTTAATCACCTACATGCGTACCGACTCCGTCGCACTAGCCGATGAAGCCCTCGAAGAGATTCGCGGCCTGATTGGTGAGCGGTATGGCAGTGAAATGGTGCCAAAAGAACCACGCACCTTTAAAACCAAATCCAAAAACGCCCAAGAGGCGCATGAAGCGGTGCGGATCACCTCTGCCATGCGTACCCCTGACGCCATCAAGAAATACTTGAGCCCAGAGCAATTCAAACTCTATGACCTCATCTGGAAGCGCACCATTGCCTGCCAAATGACGCATGCCACCATCAACACCGTGGCGATTGACTTAAACTGTGGCGACAAAGGCATGTTTAGAGCGAATGGCTCCATCATCCATAAACCAGGTTTTATGTCGGTTTACATGGAAGGTAAAGACGATGCGCCCGACCAAACGGATGATCGCCTTCTACCCAGCATGGAAGTTGGCGACAAACTGCCACTAAAAGCACTCAAAACAGAGCAGCACTTCACAGAACCACCACCAAGGTACTCTGAGGCAAGCTTGGTTAAGTCACTAGAAGAGCACGGCATAGGCCGCCCTTCTACCTATGCCTCCATTATCTCAGTTTTGGTTAACCGCCAATATGTCACCTTGGATAAACGGCGATTCTTCCCGACTGACGTAGGCCGCGTTGTTGCGAAATTTCTAATCAACTACTTTGGCAAATACGTTGACTACAAATTCACAGCAAACCTAGAAGATGACTTAGACGCCATCTCTCGAGGCGAAAAAGAATGGGTGCCACTGTTAGAGAAATTTTGGAAACCATTCTGGGATTTAATCCAAGAAACCGAAAAAGTAAAACGCAGTGACGTCACCCAAGAAGAAATGGATGAAGACTGCCCTAAATGCGGTAAAAAGCTCTCCATACGCTTAGGCAGAAACGGCCGTTTTGTCGGCTGTACAGACTACCCTGAGTGTGATTACACCCGTAATTTAGACGGTGCCGAGCCTGAAGAACCAGAAATCATCACCGACCGCAAATGCCCTGAATGTGAATCCGACCTACTCATTCGCCAAGGCCGTTACGGTAAGTTTATTGGTTGTAGCTCATACCCTAAATGTAAATTTATTGAGCCACTCGAAAAACCCAAAGACACCGAAGTAGAATGCCCACAGTGCAACAAGGGCAATTTAATGGAACGCAAGTCTCGTAAAGGGAAAGTCTTTTTCTCTTGCGCGACCTACCCTAAATGTAGCTATGCCATCTGGCACCTACCCCTTAAAGAACCTTGTCCTGAGTGTGACTGGCCAATACTGACGCTTAAAAAGACCAAGCGCAGCGGCACACAAAAAGCCTGTCCGCAAAAAGACTGTAATTACGCCCTCTCGGTAGAAGGTACAGAAGAAGAAACCGAGTCTACTGAAAAGTAATGCTATCTGCAGATAACGTGCGCCATTTTGCTGACATTATTCAGCAAGGTGGCGTTATTGCTTACCCGACAGAAACCGTCTTTGGTTTAGGTTGCGACCCCAAACAACCTCAAGCCATAACCCGCTTGCTCAACTTAAAAAACAGACCTGCCAACAAAGGGCTCATTCTACTTGCAGCCACGGCAGAACAACTGCAGCCTTACTCCGACCTTAGCTTGACCCAGCTTAAACAGATCTTAAACACCCACACAGACCACCCAACCACCTGGCTTGTGCCAAAATCCTCAGCAGCCACGCCTCTTATCACGGGTGATTTTAATACAGTCGCCATCCGCATCACCCAACACCCTCACATCATTCAACTGTGTAACAAGCTAAATGCAGCCATCACTTCCACCAGTGCCAACCTCAGCCAACACCCTACCGCGCAAAGCAGCCAACAAATAGCAGACACCTTCAACCAGCAGCTTGATGGCATCATCCCCGGCAAAAGTGGTGGCCAGTCTGCCAGCCAAATCATTGACTGGAAAACCAACCGAGTCATCCGCTCAATCCAAACCTAAATAAGTATTCAATAATGTTTTAATTCAAAAACCTTTCATGCTAGCATAACAACCATTCATCAGAATAAGTTAAAGTACTGATCAATAAGAAACACTCTTCAACTCATTAATTTTAAAAGGAAAACCTGTTTACAATGTAACCTCAGTCCCCGCAGGACTGGATACACAAGGGATAAACAAAAATGTGTTCGGCGACAATTAGGGTGACCGGTTGACGACAATTAACTTGGCCGGTTAGGTGAGACAATAGGAATCTTGTTTTCCATAGTGGAGTGCGAGGTGCCGGGTCAACACATCACCAACCGACAAGAGGAGCTGTACATGC
>JABHGC010000037.1 GCA_018672285.1 Methylococcales bacterium | reverse complement strand
GTGACAGCTTTGGAATAGTCTTGTGTTTTATATTTGAGGCGAATTTTGAATATTTTACACAGGATTTTAGTTTGTTCTATGGCTGCTTTGGATTCAGAGCAGTCATACCGGCCATTGAGGTGAACGCCTCCTTTTGGTTTGTTCCAGCCAAAGCGCAAGCTCCCATGAGTGGCTGCAATTGAGTATTTTAGCGATTACCATGCTGGTTGCCAGAGCTTGGTATTTTGTTACCGTTAAAAGAGCCGCAATAAAAATAAGCAAGATTAAATCATTGATCTCCACTGCTTAAGGATACCAACAGTTTGTGTAAGCCCTTGATTTAATAATGTGTCTAAATATTCATCCACATTTTTTTTCGGATTTTTAAGAGATGCTCTTTGCTGGGCTGCAGCCTGCACAACTAACATCGGTGATAGGTCTAGCAAGTTAAAAATAAAGTCATCTGGATGTTGCGCCTCAAGATTGTACTGTGACAGCTGCTTTGGAGGGAAATCTTTTAAATTAAAAGTCACGATAACATCAGCATTTGAAGTGATTGCTGCTGCCACAACATGCCTGTCGTCAACATCAGGTAATTGTATGCTTGGTATCAAATCCTCATAACCTTCAACAAGACAATCTCGGACAGATTTATTCATTAATTGTCGTGTTCTATCCAATTGCTCTGGTTTTATGTCAGGTCTTTTTAAAAGAAGGTTCCTTATCCATTCATCGTGTATTTCATCAGTCCATTTGGCTCGAAATAGGTCCTTCAAGGCCAAGCGCATCAACAAATCTCTCAATGGAGCCGGGTAGAGAACACAAGCGTCATATACTGCAGTAAAATTAGAAGCCATTAGTAACCCATATCTAGTTCTTGGGCTTGAGCTGCTAGCTCATCTAGTGTTTTTTCACGAGCTTGATCAATAGTATTTTTATATTGAATAATGTCCTCATAACGTATGCGCCTGTGGGCGCCAACTTTATGAAAGGGAATTTCATTATTTTCTAGCAGTTTTACAACAAAAGGCCTTGAAACATTGAGCACGTCTGCAGCATCTTGGGTCGTTAAAATGGCATGCAAGGGGATGATATTAACAGCATTTCCTTCTCCAATTTCAGTTAGTACATCAACAAGAAGCCTTAATGCAGATGTTGGTATATTGACTGCGTGTTGATCTCCTTCTTGATCGCGGATCTCAATTTTCTGTGTTGTTGCCTTAGTTTGAAGAAGAGCAGAAAGCATACGGCCACTCTCTTTTGCAATGGCAGTTTCTTCAGGAGAAGGTAATGATTGAATTGTTGCTGACATAATGCTCTCACTTTAATCAAAACAAGAGTATAAACGAAATAATCGAAACATTCAAAATAAACGAAACACCTGTATTCATGAAAGGTATAATAATATTTCCTGTATCAGAGGAGTTTTGTTATGAATATTCATACATCTATATCAAAGAAAGTAGCATGGAACAAAGGCAAGCTCATTGGTCAAAAGCGCCCATTTAAAATCAAGGAGATATGGGCTATTAGGGTACATTTAGAACTTGCCAATAATGTTCGCGAACTAGCACTATTTAATTTGGCGATTGATAGCAAATTAAGAGCAAGTGACTTAGTTCGATTAAAGATAAATGACATATGTCATGGCTCTGAAATTTCAAAGCGAGCCATGGTTTTGCAAAAAAAAACGAAGCAGGCTGTTCAATTTGAAATTACAGAGCAAGCTCGTAACTCTCTTAAGCTTTGGATTGATAGCAAAAATCTTGTGAGTAATGATTTTCTCTTTCCAAGCCGGATTAAATCATCCCGTCACTTATCAACGCGGCAATATGCAAGAATTGTAAACAAGTGGGTAGTAATTATTGGTTTAGACCCAGCCGATTATGGTACACATTCTCTTCGTCGAACCAAGGTTACGTTAATTTATAGAAAGACTAAAAATTTACGTGCTATACAGCTGCTATTAGGGCATTCAAAGCTCGAAAGCACAGTTCGATACTTGGGGATTGAAGTTGATGATGCGCTTGAAATGGCGGAGCAGACGGAGGTCTAATCTAATGCTGCTCAATTTTTAATTGTTAGGCAGATATTCACGCTCGTTTGAATGTCTGCTTTAGAGGGGAAATTTAAATCACCTACAAAAGCTTAATGACAGCTTTTAGTTAGGTCAAGGTTTAGCCTGGGAACCTCCATTTCGCTAAGGCATGACGTCAAGTGAACGTCAGACTATCAACAAGGTAATGGCTCCTTAGAGACACTTGAAGACGGTCGTAGCACTCAATTCCTCGACTGTCTCTTTTTGGTTTGAACGAGTCGAATCGCTAATCAGCTCGAATGCCCGCTAATCGCTATTAGTTGACCGTTAGCCATTTAAAAATTTTGCGTTATTCTTGCATGATTCAGTGTCTGCTTTTGAAATTTACTAGTGCTAGTAATTTACTTATTTGTTGGCAGCAAAATTGCGTTCAGTGGTAGACCACCTTTAGGCCGCTTTTGGTTCCAAGCAGTCATGCCGGCCATTGAGGTGAACGCCTCCTTTTGGTTTGTTCCAGTCAAAGCGCTGAGTTTCTCTATGACTGCAATTGAGTGTTTTGGCTATTTCAAGTTACCAAGTTGCAACTTCTTGGGGTGGCATCTTTATGGTCAAATGTCTCGGTAAGAGGAAATATAGACAATCAGGTTGGCCGGAATGATCATACAGCCAATCAATTTGTTCTTCAGTATCCGGCACTGGTATTCCTCGAGCTTGGCTGACTAAGGTGATGGCATCATCAACTGACAAGCCGTATCGAACCAAAACGGCTATTGTGGTCATACCACTTCGGCCAATACCAGCACGGCAATGAACGGCAACCCCTTGGCCGTTTTCAAAGCGTTTAAATATGTCATCGACCATTGCTTTAAATGCTGGTGTTCGGCGACAATTAGGGTGACCGGTTGACGACAATTAACTTGGCCGGTTAGGTGAGACAATAGGAATCTTGTTTTCCATAGTGGAGTGCGAGGTGCCGGGTCAACACATCACCAACCG
>JABHGC010000039.1 GCA_018672285.1 Methylococcales bacterium | reverse complement strand
TTTATTGGCGATCCAACATTGGTAGTCGAGTCAGGTGGTACAACAACAGATGGTAAAGCCAAACTACACGCCTACTGGCAATTATCTGAACCTGTAGATCAGAGTGACTTAGAGTCGTTACTCAAACTACGGGCACAGTTAGCACAAAAAATTGGCGGTGATACGCACTTTAAATCAGCACATCAACCCATTCGCATTGCAGGGTCGGTTCATCATAAACACGATGCTCGCGAGGTGTCGATTCGTCAGCATATTGAAAATGAATATCACTTGCTCGATTTAGATGAGTCAGTCTCGGGCATGCCAAACATAAACGGCATTGCAACGGTTGATCAACTTGAGTTTCTAGATTTCAATACGGCTGCAGACAAAGTAGCCAATGTTGACACTGCGCTCACAACTCAAGTGCGAGAAGGTGGTCAGGATGATATTACGCGATTTGAGAGCATGAGCATTGTTATGGGCCACTACATTCGTTTAGCACATGACGGTCGCATTACACCTGCTGAGTGTTGGGATGCGATTACTGCACACAATCAAGTGAATTTAGACCCACCATGGCAGATTGAACGTGTGACTTTAGAAGCGGACCGTTTATGGAAAAAGCACATTGAAAAAAATGGACCTGCCAGTGATGCAGCAAATCATGAGCCTCAATCACTCGAGTGGATTCCTAAAAATACCACAAAAAAACGTGCCTTTGAGGAGGGGCGAATTATTCGTGATGCCATTCTTCGGTTAGAAG
The DNA here is from genome assembly GCA_018672285.1 of Methylococcales bacterium. Classification (GTDB taxonomy): domain Bacteria; phylum Pseudomonadota; class Gammaproteobacteria; order JABHGC01; family JABHGC01; genus JABHGC01. The sequence continues at coordinate 2,557 of JABHGC010000039.1, read as the reverse complement.
ATCGCCATGCGATGGCATTTGCAAACACAAAAACGCGAGAAAAAACACGCATGATAATTATTCAAGAAATACATGATATATGCGAGCAAGCGAGACAGCGAGCGTCTAAATTTTTTAAGCGCGAAGCAACAATGCTTGCGAACCAGGAAGGAATTGATCATGACGAGTGAAGTTGACGAGCGTATTCAAACGGTAAAAGCCATTAATGAAGGGCACAGGAGTGAGTTGGCTGAGAATAAATATCATAATTACTCAAAGGTGAATTTGAATTATGAGCAAGGGTTAGAGCAAATCATTCAAGCCATTACAGACATTGAAGATCAAGCCAGTGAAGAAATTTCCTTAATTGATGATGCTGACCTTAGTAAGGCGCTGTATAAAACCATTGCGAATTCTCACGAATATTTATCTACCTACAATAAAGGTGACTTTCCAATCTCGAATCGAATAGGTATTGGCATGAAGCCGGACCCTGTTCTCACTGTCTCTAAGTGGGCAGATAAAAACCGAATGCTTACATCCAAAACGGCAGCTATCCCAGGCCCATGGCGAACCAGTATTACGCCATACCTGAAAAAGATTATGGACTGCTTGTCAGTCACCTCAAAGATCGAACGCGTGGTTTTTATGAAGGCCAGTCAAATTGGTGCCACAGAAGCGGGTAATAACTTCATGGGGTATGCCATTCATCATGTTCCGGGGCCAATGCTTTATGTGTTACCTACAGTAGAAGCCGTTAAGCGCGCTTCTAAGCAGCGTATCTCCACCATGATAGAAGAAACACCCGCACTGCGTGATCGCGTAGCAGAACCCAGAACAAGAAACTCAAGCAACACTATTTTGATGAAAGAGTTTCCGGGTGGAAGCTTAATGATGACTGGTGCCAACTCTGCCGTTGGCTTGCGTGAAATGGCTGCTCGCTACCTTTTCTTAGACGAAGTTGATGCCTACCCTTTGGATGTGGATGGTGAAGGTGATCCGATCAATTTGGCCATCAAACGCACCCAGACCTTCTATGGTAAACGAAAAATCTTCATTATCTCGACACCAACTATCAAAGGGATCAGCCGGATTGAGCGGGAGTTTCAAGATACGGATCAACAGAAATATTATGTGCCTTGTCCACACTGTAGCACTAAGCAACCCTTAAACTGGTCACAAATTCAATGGGATGATAACGATCCAACAACCGCTCATTATGTTTGCTCTGAATGCCACGGACACATTCACGAAGAAGATAAAGAAATCATGCTGGAGCAAGGTGAATGGGTTGCAGAAGCTGAATCGTCCAATGATAAAACCATTGGTTTTCACTTGAGTGCATTATACAGCCCGTCCCAATGGTATCCTTGGTCGCAAGCTGTTAAAGAATACTTAGCCTCAAAAGATGATCCTGCGTTACTCAAAACATGGGTCAACACAACGCTAGGTGAAACATGGGATGAACCCGGTACACAAGTCGACAGCAACATGCTTTATTACCGCCGTGAAGAATATAAAGCCGAAGTACCCAACGATGCAATGGTCATCACAGCGGGTGTGGATGTGCAAGGAGATCGCCTAGAAGCAGAAGCTGTCGGATGGGATGAACAAAAGGCATCTTGGTCTATCGATTATCAAATATTTTGGGGAGACCCTGATTATGATGATGTTTGGCTGCAACTCGATGAATGGCTCAAAAAAGCATGGAAACATGAGACGGGACATCGTTTATACATTCAATGTGCCTGCATCGATTCGGGTGGTCACCACACACAGAGAGTATACAATTTTTGTAAAACCCGCACCAAGCGACGGGTGTTTGCGATCAAAGGGGTTGGTGGCATGGGACGCCAGATTGCATCATCGCCATCACATAAAAAATCAGGTACAGAAAAAAGACCTGTCCCCTTGTTCACCATCGGTGTGGATACTGCAAAAGAGGTGCTGTATTCACGTTTGTTAAAAACAGAAGAAGGTGCAGGTTACTGTCACTTTCCTAACCATGAACCACCATACACAGAACAATATTTTGAGCAATTGACCGCTGAAAAACTGGTGACCAAAACGGTCAAGGGGTTGCCAAAACCTGTGTGGGAACTCACACCAGGCAAACGTAACGAAGCATTAGATTGCCGAGTGTATGCCATGGCAGGGTTAGAATTACTTAGACCCAATTTTGAAAAATGGCGAAACTATCTGGCGACTGAAGCGTTGACTGACCACCAGAGGGAGTATGAAGAGAGGAAAAAGAAGGTCATGCGAAAAATGAACCCCAAGAAACGAGTGGTCACCAGCCCTTGGATGGCTGATGTTTTAGGAGGCCCTGGTTCTTTTGATTACTGACATGCTGTTCATTGTTAAGCATGTCAGTTTGGGGTTTACTTATTTTGTTGCCCCTGTTTGTTTTCGTTGTCGCTTACCCTGTTTAAAGCCTGCTTGATATGCTTGTTCTAAAGCTTGTTGGATACCCCAAACACTTGTGTCATGAAAATCTAAACTATCAGAGTTTCTTGTTTCAAGGGTGTCGATAAAAAGTGTTTCTTTTGCTATTGATGCAAAAACTTGTTGTTTTGAT
>JABHGC010000295.1 GCA_018672285.1 Methylococcales bacterium | reverse complement strand
TGTTTGCTTGTGCTGTTTTGTCGCACTCATTATAACTAATGAGGCCAGGCATTCTCTTTTTTTTTTCGTTATTTATCAATAAAGACGCTTACTTTCAGACTTTTGCATCTACCTCTAACATCTGTTGTTAAACCAGCATCACTCCAACGCTCAAGTTGAGCTAACGCTGTCGAAATCACCCACTCACCAATATCAATTGAGAAAGGATGATTTTCAACCACAGATAATATTTCAGACGGAGGTAGCAGGCCTCGACTAGGGTGTTTCCAGCGAATTAACCCTTCAAAGCCAATTATATCACCATTGGACATATTAACTTTTGGTTGATAAAACAAAACAAATTCACCATTTTGCAAGGCCAGCCTTATCCTCTCTTGGCTTTCATGCTGCCCTTTTACTTTTTTGTCATTTTCAAGGTCAAATAAGCTGTAACAGTTCTTACCTGACACTTTGGCTTGATACATCGCTTGATCGGCTTGCCGTAAGAGCAAGTCGGTCCCGGTGTCTTCAGGTTGGGGGAAAAAGGTCACGCCAATACTCGCAGACACTTGTAATACGAGTTCCCCAACATGGATTGGCTTAGAGGCAGCCGACAATAGCCTATTCAACGATGGCACACAGCTGTGTTCATCTTCTAGATCAACAATGACCGCTACAAATTCATCTCCCCCTATGCGGGAAATTGTATCCCCTTCTCTAAGTGATTCTTTCATGCGCTTTGAAATGGTGATTAATAATGCATCTCCCGCATCATGGCCATGAGTGTCATTGATGGTTTTAAATCCGTCTAAATCAATAAAAATCACAGCCAGCTGCTGATTTCGACGTGGAGCCTGAACCATCGCATGAGACAGGCGGTCGGCCAATAACATCCGATTTGGCAAATCAGTTAAGGCGTCAAAGTGGGCAATATGCTCTAACTTTTGCTGATAATCCTTTTGCAACGTAATATCAGAAAAAAGATGAACGTAGTTTTCCGTGAGGCCAAATTCATCGGTTATGGCTGTAATGGTCTGTGCTTCGGCATAGAGTTCTCCATTTTTACGTTTACTCCATATTTCACCTTGCCAATAGCCATTTGCCATTAAGTTATTTCGTATTGATAAATAAAAGGCCTCATCATGCTTGCCAGATTTTAAAATTGTAATATCTTGGCCAACCACTTCTTCTTTTGTGTAACCTGTAATACGACTGAAAGAATCATTTACATCCAATATTATTGAGCAGCTATCGGTAATGGCAATGCCTTCTCGACTGTTAGCAAAGACACTTGCTGTGAGTTTTTGCTGTGCAAAAGCTTGTGTCAATTCTGAATTAGAATGAGATAAAGCACTTTTCGCATCAATAATTTGTTCTTGTAAGCATAAAACCCGCCTACCAACCTGAAGCCGAGCATTGAGCTCTAAATTGTCGAATGGCTTGGCAATATAATCATTGGCACCGGACTCTAACCCCACAACGGTGTCTTCAATATTCGTTCTTGACGTCAGTAAAATAATGTAAAACGGATTGTCTTTTTCTTTTTTATTTAGCCGCTGGCAGAGTTCTAAACCACTTAATTTGGGCATTTCCCAATCAAGTAATAATAAGTGGGGGGCATTTGGCTGCTGCAGGATATGCCACGCAACTTCGCCATTCTCTGAGCTAGTAACATCAAACCCCCAACGTTTAGCCAGTGCTTCTAACATCAATCTTGATGTTAAATCATCTTCAGCTATTAATAATTTCATGGCTGCTTTTCCATCATTTGGCACTTTAATGACTCAAATTCAACCGTTAACGCACCCATATTACGTTGGAAATCAAGCAGTTTTCCTGCTTCCCCTAATAATTCCATTTCTTTTGCTTTTTTACTCATGGCCAATCCACCAATATTTGAAGAGGCACCTTTGATTTTATGTACTTGAGTTGTGGACTCTACTAATAAATTCTGTTCCAAAAATTCATTCAGCTGGGTCATTTGCTTGCCCATGTCGATTAAAAAAGTACCGATAATTGAATGAATTAAGTCATTGTCATTCATTAGCCTTTGACACAACCCTTCATAGTCAAACACAATTGTTTTGTTAGCCTCATCATCTGTACTTGAGGCGCCTTCTTTCACTTCTTGAAGCGAATGATTTGAACTAACCTGACAGGGTGCGGGTAACCATTTTTGTAAGACCTGTAGTAATTTATTTGGATCAATAGGCTTGCTGATATAATCATTCATCCCCACCGACAGACATTTTTCACGATCCCCTTGCATTGCATTTGCTGTCATTGCAACGATGGGAATATCTGTGTTTTTGACAAAAAACCGAGATGACCTGATGTGCTCTGTTGCTTCATAACCATCCATTACAGGCATTTGGCAATCCATGAAAATGAGATCAAATGCGTTTTGTTTTAATGCATACACCGCTTCAATACCATTTGATGCAATGTCAACTTGCAAACCTAATTTTTGCAACATACCTTTGGCGATTTTCTGGTTTGTTTCCATATCCTCAACCAGCAAAATTTTCGCGTTAAACTTATCCTCATCATAGGATGAATACCGAGTGATCAAATGTGTACCAGGTCTATTATCGGTGATGCCTGAAACCAAGAGCAACGCATTAAACAATTCAGACTGATTCACAGGTTTATTTAAGTAACCCGTAAAGCCAAGCGCTTTCATTTTTTTAGCATCCCCCCTCTGGCCTTGAGAGGTTAGTAAAACGAGCTTCATATCATGGTAATCTGGATTTTCTCGAATACGTTTGCATAATTGAGTCCCATCCATTTTAGGCATTTGTAAATCTAATATTGCAATCGTGAATGGCGTTTGGTTTTCTTGTGCCTGTTGTTGAAGTAAGTCCAGCGCTTGCTCTCCACTTTCAGCAAGCGCATGATCTACCTGCCATATTTGAAAGATTTGATGCATCAACTCACGGTTGGTCGCATTGTCATCCACAATGAGGATGCGTTGTTGAGAAAGGTTAATATCCTGAATTCGTATGATAAGTGCATGACCTCTGGTCGTAGCTAAATAAAAACACCTATAGAGTAAAGTAAGACTCAGGTGTAAAGTAATAAGCTACCAAACACATTACAGAGGCC
>JABHGC010000040.1 GCA_018672285.1 Methylococcales bacterium | reverse complement strand
GCAACTGGTATTGAATGATTAATGGTGATTGAACTCGTTGACTGTGTTCAAAATTGAAGCGTTAATGGTGCCAATTAAACGCAAATACAAGGTAATATAGATATGAAAAACAAAAAATACTTTTACATAACCATTAGCAAAAATAATTGTGATGAAAGCACAACCGAGGCATTACTTGAATTTTTAGAACAGAGCATCCGAGCGCTTGCAGAGTTGCCGGTAAAACATGTTGAGCTCGAAAAGAAAGGCTTTTCAATCAGCTTAAAACGAAACCCACAAAATATAAAAATTAGCACCATTGACTATTGGCAAGCGCGACTAACAAGCGGCCAACAAATAATTAATGTTAGCATGCAGCTCAGCAATAATTGCTTAGACTAAATTAAGTATAAGGGGTGTTAGCCCCTCTTAGCTTTAACTTGTACAAATATCTTCTCTCGCGCTGTGTCAAAATACTTGAACAATGCAGGACAAAGCCAGCCCTCAAAGCCTAACTGCTCACAAAAATACCAGTTTCCGTCAAATTCTTTTCTAACCCATTTGAGCTCAACTTGAAACCCTGGAAATGGGGTTGATGAAAAAATCATATTAAAGCCATTATCTGCATCAGAAATCTCATTGACCATTTGATCAATCATAACATCTATACCAGATACAAAAGGCTCACGGTCTAGCCCAACCTTATCATCATCAAAAACCCACACCCCCTCGTATTTGTATGGGTGAATAATCATTAAAGCATTACTCATTATCGCTCTCCTTAAAAACTAAAGTTGTGACCAGATACTTAGATTTCAAGTGTACAAGATCACTTATTTTTATGTGTCGATTAGATACAACAATTTAAACGGAAGTAAAAACACATGTGGCTTAACGTCTTTTTCTTTGTCGCCTCGATGGTGATAGGCGAACTCTTGCGCCCAAAACCCAAAGGTCCACAAAATGCACAGTCAGCCGGTTTTGATAATGTGCAATTCCCAACCGCGACAGAAGGCCGTGTTGTGCCTGTTGTTTGGGGCACGCAATTAATCAAAGGTGCCAACCTACTCTGGTATGGCGACTACCAGCCCTTCCCTATTATCAAAACCCAAAAGATCAAAAAGCTGTTCGGCACCAAGAAGAAAAAATACATTGCAGGATACCGCTACCATATCGGTTTACAGTTGGCTCTTTGTCATGGGCCAATTGATGCGCTACAAGAAATCCGTTTTGAAGATAAGGTGACATGGCAAGGGGAACAACAGTCGGGTGATATTGAAATCAATTTACCCTCTCTATTCGGTGGTGATGATAAAGGTGGCGGTGTGGCTGCCACAGTAATAATATACTCTGGTGATAATGCTCAGTCTGCCGACCCATATCTTGAATCACACATCCCACTGCTCCCTGCGCACAGAGGTTTAGCATATTTAATCTGGCAAGGACCAAGCCAAAACCAATCAGGATATATTGGTACAACACCTAATATTCGCCCAATGCACTTTGTCGTCAAACGTGTGCCACAGTTAATGAGCTCATATTTCAGTGGCGGATTGAACGGCGATGCCAACGCTGCTGAAATGATATTTGAAATACTCATCAACCAAGACTGGGGCTTAGGCTTGTCCGAATCTCAAATAGATATCAGTGCCTTTAGAACTGCTGCAGGAATTTTAAAGCGTGAGCTATTTGGCCTATCAATGACATGGGACCAAGTGAGCACAGTTGAGTCTGTAATAGATGAGATATTGAGACATATTGATGCAGAGCTGTTTGTAAGCTTAATAACAGGTCAATACACTCTTCAACTGATCCGTGACAACCAAGAAAGTGACAACACAATACAGTTGAACCCATCCAATGTGATTCAGCTCGATAGCTTTCAACGCGCTAGTTGGGATGAAACAACCAATGAAGTCAGAGTCAATTTTAATGACCGTAACAAAGATTTTCAGCCCAGTACAGCAGCCATGCAAGATTTAGCTAACTTTCACCAACAGCAGAAAATTGTCAGCCAACAGGTTCAGTACCCTGGTTGTAGCAATCAACAGCTTGCCGCCAAACTTGCCTTGAGAGACCTCAGGGCATTAAGTTTACCACTAGCAAAAGTCAATTTAACAACAAACCGAATTGCACATTCTGTTTTACCTGGTCATATTGTATTGTGGGATTGGCCTGATTTAAGTATAAAAGGCATGCTACTTAGAATAGCAAAAGTTGGCTATGGTGATTTACTCAACGGTGAAATT
>JABHGC010000043.1 GCA_018672285.1 Methylococcales bacterium | reverse complement strand
TCACTCCATTTCTTTAGGCTCACTTCTCACTGGAAATAACTCATCGCTTCAGACTCATTCCTCATTGGACAAGGCTCAACCTATTAATTGATCAAAGCCTCTGATAGACTTCGCACCAAGGGAAAACCCACTTATAGACGCGGAATACACCTATTGCTTTATAACATTTTGAAAACTGGCCAGATTTGTTTGCTCATGCTGTTCACGCTTAACGTTCAGGCATATCAGCAGCAAATTTTTGAAGCTTATGAATCTAAGACGGAAAAATCGTTACAGCAGCGATTATCCTCTCTCGTTCGGCACAGCCAAGACCCTGCCGTCATGCATTTTGACCTTGCACTGGTCGCAACGCAGCAGCATAAACCGGATATTGCGCGCTTTCATTTCTTACAAGCGGCGAAGCTCAACACCACGAATGAGCTGTACTTAGCATGGAAGGTTTTCTCTATTTCAGATTACCCTGGGTTATCGATCAACCAGTTGAAAAATTTAGAAAATGAGTTGAAAGTGGCTTTAACGAAAAGCCCCAAATCAGCTCTGAATGAACTCAGTACATTTACGTTTCGATCACTGGCCAGCATCCAAGTCCAGATTGCTAAAAAAGTAGCAGCAAGTGATGCTCCAGAGTGGTTTCAAGCAGCAAGGGATACCATTGATCTTAGTTTGCAGCAAACTAAGGACTCGTCAAACCGCGACTATGCCTATTCCGGTCAACTTTTTGTCGCAAGTGCAGCTTGGTACGATGAACAATACCGCAATGCCAGAAATAATATTCTTGAACATGCTCAATATCACGATTACTTAACCTCCAAAAAAAGCTATGAAGGGTCTTTAGCGACACTGACAAAATTAGAGCAGGATGCAGAGTACTCATTAAACTCTTTGAATAATACGACGCAAATAAGTGACTGGAACCATAAAGTCGAGTCAATAATAGAGCAGCGAAGTGTTGATCGTGTTGCCATTCAACAAACACAAGAACAAGTCAAAAAATTAGCCGAATCGTCTGATGCGCTTGAAGATAAGCTTCTAGCCACAACCAGTAATGATGAGCGGTTAAAAAAGACATACTCTGCGACCATGAAAGCGTATAACCGCCATGTGGTCGAGGTAAATAAATTAACACGTAAAATAAATGGGTCAATTGATCTGTTAAATTCAGTCACCAAAAAATTGCACCTGAAATTAAAAGATAATCACCATGAGGCATATCAAAAATACAACGCCCATGTTGTTACGCATAATAAAGAAATATTGCCTGAGTATAATCGTTTAAGTAAGGCTATACATGAGCTTGACCAGCTGTGGAAAAGCCCATTATTTCAACGTGACCAAGCACTTGCGAATGCAAGAGCCCATCTAATCACCGCAGTGAATGAAAACCCAAGCGACCAAGTTTCAGCAAAACTGTTTGTTAAACTTGAAAAACAAACGCTCGGGCATACAGATTCAAACCTTTTTACCGACAAAACTTGGTGTAAACGTATTGATTACCATTGCGGTAGCTGCAGTGGTCTAGAAAAAATTTCTTGTGATCAAGCGGTCAGTGACGCGCAAGATGCCTGCTTTGCGGATAAATATTATCAACCTTTTATAAGCCACATTGGACAAGGCGGTGTAAAGGGAAGTTGCCGGCACACGAAACCTTTGCAGCTCTCTGAAACCATTGCAACTGATGTAGATTATTTGCCTCGTGTGCTTAAGCAAACGGTAGCTGAGCAGCACGAAACCACTTTATGGCGTCAAAAATTAGAATATATCCTTAGTCAGCTATTTAAAAGTGATGCCAGCTTACAAAAAGCACTGGTTCAGTGGCGTCATCGCTATGAAAATAAAGCGACGATGAACCCATTTGCGACACTAATGCGTGTCAATAACGTCAAAACAATTCCCGGAATAAAGGCGCTTGAAGCCTGGGTAGAGGTTCAGGAAGTGCTACTCAGCCAGAAAGACCAATAATACTTCAATTAAATAAATAGCGCCCTTAACTGTGAAACCTCATCCATCTTTTCTCGTGACTATAAACCACAAGTGGTGCTCAGGTTATCCAGCTCTACTATAAGCAAATACTGACCAGTCGTTCACATACCCTGACTGCCTTTAAGGAAACAGTACCCGTCGTTCCGGCATGTTAAAGTAGTTTGTGTTTTAAAGCGGGTTTCCCTTCAGTTTATTTCGCCTTTTTAGTCATATAATTCAGTCAAATACTACTTGCTATCAGGACATTTTATCTTATTTACTTGACAATTGACCTCCAATATCTGGTTGGCTGATGATGAACTTACTACGTCGAGCTGGTTTAAAAACGGCCTCATTTGGTTACACAACTACATTTGAAGATTTCACTTCAATAAATACACGCCTTGTAAAACAAATCATTTCTCTAGCCAAAACAGATCGCTATATTGTTGTTGGACACTCCCTAGGCGGGGTATTATTAAGAGCTGCGTTAAATTCGTTGCCTGTAACTATAAATCGACCTGATCAGGTGTTTCTTCTTGGTTCCCCAGTTCACGCATCCAGGCTAGCAAAATATTTGAAGAATAATATTCTTTATCGTGCATTTACAGGGGATTGTGGGCAGCTTCTCTCTTCGTCTAAACGAATGCACCAAGTTGGTCCATTGAAAGACACAACAACAAGTATCATGGGTGTGAAAGGAATATCTATTACGAAAAAATTTTTTGGAGAAGAGCCAAATGATGGTGTAGTCTCAATTTCAGAGGTCAATGATAATTGGATTTATAGTAAAATTCAGGTTCAAATAGTTCATACACTGCTCCCTTCTAGCCGCCATGTAACAAAGATTATCTTAAATAAGGCTCTGCATTTGCAAAATTGCCCAATCTAAAGCTTAATCTTCACCCATGTCCAAGCTGGCCACTTGTTGCCAGCCCAGCATATGAATGGCCTTTTAAAGTCATTCACATGCATCATTTACAATACTTAATCAACTGCCTCAAACTTCACATTATCAATATACAGCCGAATATCTGACTGTAGGACATGTGATCCTTTGTAAACATGAAAATCAAAACTGACAACATTATCTTCTAAAGATCCAGCTAATAGCCGAATCATTTCCTCGAAGTCTACCGTTTCTTCAATATGGATAAAATCTTTTGTCGGCAGTGATTCATATGCAGGATCATCACCACAAACCATAACTGCTTCTTGTTTATTCATTTGACCATAATAATTGTCCCACTTATGATCGTATACATGGGGGTGGTTTGGGGCAATTTTGAAAGAATGAAGTTCAAGATTGGCAAAAATGGTGACACACTGGTCTTCTAATTTATTTTCAAATTTTTCTTCAGGGTTATCAAAACCAAAAGGTTCATATTCAATCTTAAAATCAAATGATACTTTGACTTTGACAACTTGTTTATTCAGCTCAACAACATTAGAGACACCACCAAAATCTCTTCCTGGTCCAGCATTAATTTCAAGAAACTGGTCTTGACATCATTATTATATGGCAAATATTACTGTACAAGCATGTTGCACATCCCGCCGATAAGAGGGAAAACTCGCCATTTCCCATGTGCATGTGAACGCGCGAAATTTTACATTCTGAGTTTTCACATAGCTGAACCAAAAGTTATGTCGTTCAGCATGTTAAAGTAGTGTGCAGCTGAAAGCGGCTTTTTCCGCCTGCCGGTGAGTGGGTTGCTATATCTAATTAGTCAGCACTGAAAAATAAGTTAAGATATTGAAATACATGATAAAACTGTCGAAATTGCATGCTCATTTCGACCAAAAAAGGTATCATTACTCTTCAGTTTCCGGTCG
>JABHGC010000045.1 GCA_018672285.1 Methylococcales bacterium | reverse complement strand
TTTAAAACAATTGATGAACGTGATACCGGTTAATCATATTGACCAATATTTGCGCAAACACACACACTTATTAAGGTAACGCTTATTTGCTGCTGATATAGGCATCCTTCAGACTCATTCCACTATTGGAAAATACTGCACATGTCTAAAAGCAAAATATTATTGTTGCTGGTTATCGTCGGTTTGGTCGGTAGTTTTATTGCTTTTGATTTGCAGCAGTATTTAACGTTGGACTATCTGAAGTCACAGCAGCAGTTGATGGCTGATTATTATCAGTCGAATACATTAGAAATGACGTTGGCTTTTTTCTCTATTTATGTGTTGGCGACCGCATTGTCATTGCCAGGGGCAACACTCATGACTTTGGTTGGCGGTGCTATCTTTGGTTTGTGGTGGGGCTTGTTGATTATTTCATTTGCATCAACAATCGGTGCAAGTTTGGCTTTTTTGGTCTCACGGTTTTTGCTCCGAGATGCCATTCAAAACCGGTTTAAAGATAAATTGGTGGCCATTAATGAAGGCATTGAAAAGGAAGGGGCTTTCTATCTATTTACTTTAAGGCTGGTGCCTGTGTTCCCATTCTTTATGATTAACTTGGTCATGGGTTTAACCACGATAAAGTTGTGGCGTTATTACTGGGTTAGTCAGTTGGGGATGTTGGCAGGGACGATTGTTTTTGTGAACGCAGGGGTGCAGTTAGGGCAGCTTGAGTCATTGTCTGGCATTGTGTCTCCTGCAATGCTTTTTTCATTTGCACTATTGGGTATTTTTCCACTCGCTGCCAAAAAAATCATTAGCTCAATTCAAGAGAGGAAGATTTTAAAGCCATATCCTCGTCCAAAGACTTTTGATCGAAATTTAATCGTGATTGGTGCTGGTGCGGCAGGCTTGGTGTCCTCATACATTGCTGCAGCTGTTAAGGCAAAAGTAACGCTGATTGAAAAATATAAAATGGGTGGGGATTGCTTAAATACAGGGTGTGTTCCGTCAAAAGCCTTGATTCGTACGGCTAAGCTGGTTTCACAGGTAAAGCATGGTCAGGATTATGGTTTGCAAAACCATGATTTACCGGTTGATTTTGCGGCGGTGATGCAGCGTGTTCAGCGTGTTATTGAGGCCATTGAGCCGCATGATTCTGTTGAACGTTACAGCAAATTAGGTGTGGAATGTTTGCAAGGTGAAGCAATGCTAACATCACCTTATGAGGTCGAGGTGAATGGCGAGACGCTATCTGCTCGAAATATTATTATCGCAACGGGTGCGAGGCCATTTGTTCCACCGATCCCAGGCATCGAGCGGGTTGATTGTTTAACCTCTGATAACGTTTGGCAGTTAACTCAGTTGCCAAAGCGTTTGGTTGTATTAGGGGGTGGGCCAATAGGCTGTGAGTTAACCCAATCATTTGCACGTTTAGGCAGTCAGGTGACTCAAGTTGAAATGTTGTCGAGGTTAATGATTCGGGAGGATATTGAGGTTTCGTCTTACATCGAAGATAAATTCAAGTCTGAAGGTATTCAGGTTTTAACGGGCCATAAAGCGGTTTTATTTGAAAATGATCATGGCGTTAAACGTTTATTGTGTGAAGTCAATGGTGAGCAAATATCTATCGAATTCGATGCGTTATTGGTTGCCGTTGGCCGAGTTGCAAACACCAAAGGGTTTGGCCTGGAGTCATTAGGTGTGCAGCTGAATCCAAATGGTACCGTTCAAGGTAATGATTTTTTACAAACCAACTTCCCTAATATTTATGTGTGTGGTGATGTCTCAGGCCCTTACCAATTTACCCACACGGCAGCGCATCAAGCTTGGTATGCATCTGTTAACGCGCTGTTTTCTGGGGTGAAAAAGTTTCGTGCCGATTACTCTGTCATTCCTTGGGCAACCTTTACGGATCCTGAGGTTGCCAGGGTTGGGTTGAATGAGCAAGAAGCAATCGAAAAAGGCATTGCTTTTGAGCTGACGCGTTATGGTATTGATGATTTAGACCGAGCGATTGCCGACAGTTCAGATCATGGTTTTGTGAAAGTATTAACGGTACCTGGTAAGGATAAAATTTTGGGGGTGACCATTGTGGGGGAGCATGCTGGAGACTTAATTTCAGAGTTTGTATTGGCGATGAAGCATGGCTTGGGTTTGAATAAAATTTTATCGACCATTCATATTTATCCGACCCTGGCTGAGGCGAACAAATATGCAGCCGGTGAGTGGAAGAGGGCGCATGCCCCTGAAGCAGTGCTTAAGTGGGTTGAGCGCTTCCACTCGTGGCGACGAGGGTAATTCTTTCTGGTTAGGCTTTTGTGCGCTTGCTTAGAAAGCGCCAGAAAAACAAAGAAGAGAACATTAATAGCAGTGTGTTTGGTAGCGGTACTTCAACCAATTTGCCGTTATCAGCAAGGTTTACATCAACTGCATTTAAGTCTTCTGGGTTCGGGTTGTTTGGGTCATCTTGGCTAGGGTCTTGTAGTTTCTCAAGATCTGGGTCAATGCTTAAGTGAGTGACTAAGAACGTCGCACTTTCAAAGCCAGTGCCGTCAGTGTCTGTTAGCACTTCTTGCCCATTAACAATCGTTTTGACCTTGAAAAAGTCGCCTAACACAAAATCACTGAGTGCTAAGAGTGGGTCTTCGATAATAAAATTAACAGTGCCTTGCACGTCAAAGCTTCCTGCAATAATGACGTCAATTAAGCTATTTGCAATGATATTGAGAGGGTCAAACCCGCTTGTGTCACTTGGTAATACTGCTATTTCAATATTTAGAATGCCATCTTTACTTAGGGTGAAGCGGTCTTCTACGGTGAATGTACCAGGTGAGTTGCCAGGGTTGAACTCTCCACCATTAACAACGAGGTTGCCTGACACTGAGCCACTACCTTGAATTTCTCCGCCGTTGATGATGGCGTTGCCAAGGAGTGAACCGTTGACGATGGTTTTACCATTTGATTGTGTAAATGAGCCGCCTGCGCTGCCAATGGTGCTGCCTTGTTTGATGTCTAGCAAGCCGCTATTAATGAGTCTGGTTGGGTTTTGAATGAGTGAATTGGCGTTGAGTGACCCTAAGCTGGCTAAGTTTCGCTGGAATGGGGTCGCTGAGGATGGGTTTCTGCGAGTGTTAAGCCCTGCAAGGTTGCCAGAGGTTGAGCTTACCGATTTTTTTCGCGAGCTGTTGCCTTGTGTTACTGGTGTGTTGCTCGTGTTGGCAAATGTTGAAGGGGCGCTTGATTGGCTTGCCGGTTGCTTGCGACGCAAAGGTGCTTTTGCTAAATTTTTATCTGGTGCAAAAAAGTGTTCTGGCTCTTCGTCGTTAGTCGGCCCGTCTATTTGTGCTAACACGGGTGTTTGGCTGGCTTTTGATTGAGATGTGTTTTTAGCGTCAGTACGTTTAGCGACTGCATTATTGCTGACATTTTTTGAACGATAAGTTAGTAGCTTAGGGCTAGAGTCTGCCTCGCCATCAAGCACGAAATTATCTTCTTCAGAAATGTTTTCAATTTTTTCAGGTTCATCAGAAATAATTTTGTATGCGGTGTATGAAATGCCAGCAACAGCAAATGCTGGTAATAATGCAAAACCTGCAACCCAGCGATATGAGGTGCGTTGACGTTTGCGATAAAACGATTTTTTCTTAGTCATTTCGTATCTACCCAGGCAATAATTTTGGCTGAAGCTTAAATGTTGGTGTCTGTACTGAAACACACCTTTTTAAGTTAGGCAATTACAGCCAATTTCACGCTGGCTGCTTTGTTAATAATTGTTATATCGCGCCAGTATATAATGAAACGTTATAATAGTGAAATGAGCCTTGTCCAATGAGGAATGAGTCTGAAGCGATGAGTTATTTCCAGTGAGAAGTGAGCCTAAAGAAATGGAGTGA
>JABHGC010000157.1 GCA_018672285.1 Methylococcales bacterium | reverse complement strand
TTCAGGTGTTTATAGGTCATATTGGCCTCTGTAATGTGTTTGGTAGCTTATTACTTTACACCTGAGTCTTACTTTACTCTATAGGTGTTTTTATTTAGCTACGACCAGAGGTCATGCACTTATCATACGAATTCAGGTCTTACTTAAAACCCCTTGAGCGTATGCTCGAATGAAACGGGATTGAAAAGCGGTGATGAATCGCTCTTTCTGCTCGTCACTGAGTGTTGACCAGTGTTCACCTAAGATGACACGGCCAATTCTTTTGAAATCGAGGTGCTCCTGGACAAAACCGGCAACTAATTTATGGACGGCTTCAGGGTTGTTTTTTAAGTTAATGTTTTGGTCTATGAGTGCTTGTTTTAAATCAACAGAGGCTTTTTTTACTACGGCTTGGCATTGCGGAAGTGTGGCTGACGCGATACTGGTTGTGAAAAATAAGAATGCTGCAATGATCCATTGTTTGGTGTGTGTTGTCATAATATTTCCCTCGTTATTATTGTTACTTTAAGACAATCTATTCTGTTGGGATGTTGTCGTCTATAAATTGTTTGAAATCTTTTGATCGAACCAGCTGGGTGCCATCGCAATTAAATTGAATTCGAACCACGCTTTGCATGATGCAAACACTGATGTTTCTCAAGTAATACTCTTGAATCTCGCGAAGAGAGTCGAGTTTTGAGAGAATCAGGGAGGCATCTTCTTTGGCCATTGCTGTCCAAGAATTATTGCGCTTGGTAATGATTCTTCTCCAGTAATCTGGAAGGCGGTCATAAATACCACTTTGGTCCATGGATTGGTAGATATCTGTGATGACTTGTACTTTGTCATCGTAATCAATCTCCGGAAAGTGGCGTTCAATGTAGTGGGGGTCGGTGAGCTTGTCGGCAGAATGAATTTCGAGCCGAAACGGGTCGAACACAGAGTTTGTGCGGATTTCCCCATTATTAAAACCAATGTACAGCCGATAGGTGGAGCGGCGTAACAGTAAGTCTGTTAAGTGAGGCATTAAATCATTAAAGACATTGTCGACATCACTTTTGTATCTTTTGCGGGCGAAGGTCGTTTCTCGGAGAGATGGGTCTCCGCGTATGCCTATTTGCAAGTTTTTATCGGTGAGGCCTACGGCACTCACGAGGCACTCATTAAGTACCAAATCTTCTAACTCTTTATCTCTTTCCATAATCTTCATTTGATGTGACTAAGCTTGATGGTATGCAACTTACCCTGAATGTTACCTTAAGAACAGCCTACCTCTACCATTGCTTCCTTGTCACTCCCGTTTAAGCTGTTATGCTCAGCATAAGATAATAAAAATGGATGACAAGCAGATGACGTTAAAGCATATTTTAATTTTGACACTCTTAATATTGAGTGGTTGTAGTCAACATCAAGTCATACCAAAAACCAATGATCAAGTGAGCCAGTGTATACAAGATTTTGAGCTATTTGATCGCGTGATAGACCGTGCTGGCACTCGAAATGCCGGTGAAACGTTAATTGCAGGTTACCCCTTTTTAAGAACGAATCGGTTGTTAGACAGTTTTGATCCGTCCGTATTAACGCCTAAACAACGAGGTGAGTGGTTGACGCTGATGGCAGAGCTGGATCGCGCAGCAAGATACTCAGAATTTCACAACCTCTCTGGTGAAGAAAAGCTGGCGTTAACTAAGGAGCCTGCCCACTATTTAGCCAGTGTGAATGCGTGTCGTGACCAGCTTATTACCGCCATTCAGACCAAGTCGGATTGGGTTGAGCATTTAAACGAAGCAACGGTGCCAGATGATTATGTCACATGGCAGCGGGTTGTGGGTTTGTACTATTTAACAGGTTTGCCGTTGTCTAAAGGCGTGAGCAATTTGCATGCAGAAATTAACGCAACTTACGCGATTGCTGAAAAAGACCTACCTGTTGAAGGTGAGCTGCTTTACCTCAAACCGCCAATGGCTAAGCCTAAAGTGTCCGCAGGTCAGCTTAAAGCAATCATGGCAAGGTCTTTGACACCCGACTTAGGGGTACCGGTGTTATCGGTTGAAGATCGAACGTTATTATTTGCCTATTATGCGCCGGAGTGGTTACTCGATGTGGTAGAGCCAAATGATAAAATAGGCAAAGTGCACTATCAGCAGGGGGTTACTTTGGCACAAGTCGATGTTGCTGAGCCTGTGGTGTATCGCCGAGTTTCTCATACCCGTTTTGGTGACCAGGTTTTATTGCAATTAAATTATGTGGTTTGGTTTCCGGCTAGAACAGAGCAGGGGCGCTTTGATATTTTAGGTGGGCACATGGATGGCATTATGTGGCGAGTGACTTTAGATTCGTCCGGCCAGCCCTTAGTCTACGATACCGCGCATAACTGTGGTTGTTATCATTTGTTTTATCCCACTCATCAAGCGAAGTTTATTGCCGAAGACTCTGGTATCTATACTGAACCGCCAATGTCTCCCTCTGTTGCGCCGTCATTATCCGATGAGGAGAGAATCATTATTCGAGTGGCGCACTTAAGCCATTTTGTCGATCGCGTGAGTAATCGCTTGGCGTCACCCGTCAAACAACAAACTACGTACACGTTTGCAGACTACGAGCAGTTAGAAACGCTACCCACTTCGGTCGGGAGTCAAAGCTTATTTGGTGCTGACGGTCTTATCAAAGGGACGGAGCGAGCGGAGCGCTATATGCTATGGATGATGGGTGTTAAGTCCCCTGGTGCGATGCGCCAGTGGGGGCGCCATGCCACCGCGTTTTTGGAGCGGCGCCATTTTGATGATGCAAGGTTATTAGAAAATATCATATTAATAAAAGACTAAGGCATCTGTGAAAGGCTTTAGGCGAGTATTTCAGTCGTTACACTCGGCCAATTTTAAATACTATTTCTGGGGACAGTTGGTCTCTTTGTTAGGCTCATGGATGCAGCAAGTGGCATTGGTCACTCTGGTTTATGGGCTTAGAGAGTCTGCATTTGATTTAGGGCTTATTGCCTTTTGTAGTCAAATTCCTATTTTATTATTGGGCTTGGCCGGTGGGTCGGTCGCAGACCATTTTGTGCCGCTTAATGTGATGCGATTTTGCCAAGGTTTAGCCTTGTTACAGTCAGTCGCGCTGGCTGTCATTGCCTTGTATGGGTGGGAAAGCTTAAATGTGTTGGTGTTTATGGCGCTGACGCTTGGCTGTATTCAAGCCATTGAAATTCCCTCTCGGCATGCTGTTGTGGCTTCCTTAGTCTCAAAATCAATGATCCCCAATGCCGTTGCCTTGAATTCGGGCATTTTCAATATGGCTCGTTTTGCAGGCCCTGCGATTGCGGGTGTTCTTGTGGTGCTGATCGGGGAGGCGTGGTTATTTTTTCTGAATGCACTGAGCTTCTTATTTGTATTGTTGGCACTGTCTCGAATTCAAGTCGCGCAATTATTTATTGGAGGGCATCAGAAAAAGTCTGGTGTCACACAAGGGGTGTCTTTTGTTTGGCATCATCAATCCATCCGCTTGGTGTTTTTAATGTTAATCGCAGCAGGCGTAGTAGGTGCTGCTGCCATTGTTTTGCTGCCAGTGGTTGTGGATGAGGTTTTTCACGGGGGCAGTGAGTTATTTGGAGGGATGTTAGCCTGTGCCGGCGCAGGGTCGTTATTGGCCGCATTCCGTTTGGCTTATCATGCAGAAGACTCTGGCTTTGAGCGACGAATTGGCTTGATGGCGATGCTGCTGGGTGTGTGGGTCATGATGCTTGCTTGGAGTGACTGGCTGTGGCTGTCGTGTTTGTTGATTATGGCAACTGGTTTTACGGTGTCCACATTAGTTGGCTCAGCCAATACCTATGTGCAGTTGACCGTGCCAGATGCTTTTCGGGGGCGGGCGATGGCATTGTTTTCAATGGTTTACATCGGCTGTGCGCCAGTTGGGAATTTGTTTGCAGGGATGGTGTCTGAGTCTGTCGGGGTGATGGTGGCACTATTTATCTGGGGATTAGGGGCTTTGTTGCTGTCTTTACTTTATTGGCTGTTAAGGTGGCGAATGATTGTTTGATGCTACCTTATGTCGGCAGCTTGTTTATATTTGATGGCTTTTTCGCTAGGATGATTCGCCTGATTTTCGCAAGGAGGTGCGTTATGCCAATTGAACACAGTATTCTTCATTTTATTCATAAGCAGCAAGGTGAAACCGAGTCCAAGCTTCACCTAAAAGAGACTGAGCTAGCAGCATCTTCACATATTGACTCACTGCACTCTAGGCTCCATGAAATTTATCACGCTAAAGCTGAAAAAGGGTATGGTGTTTTTGCCAAGCCTGCCGGTTTATTTCAACAGCTATTACAACAGTGGCAGGCGGAAGAATTGTCATTTGTTGCCTTTTCTCAACAATCGGCAACACATTTTAAAGACATTTTAGAAAAAGAGCCGTTGGCCAGCGGCGGGCATTTATTGATGAGCTACGAGCGCCGTGGCATGTCTGATTTCGTTTGGATTGTCATTTTGCATCAAGTACATGGTTTGGCTGTAAATGAGGCTTTGGAGCTTTCAGAAACTGAATATGTTGATTTGAATCATCTGCATTTGGCGGCCAAAATTAATCTGACGGAATGGCAGAACGACAGTAATAATGACCGTTATATTTCTTTTGTGAAAGGTAAAACAGCGAAGAAAGTCACGGAGTACTTTAAAAACTTCATCGGTTGTGAAGAAACAGTGAACCCTGTGGAGCAAACACAACAATTAGTGAAAGATTTTCAAACTTTCTGCCAGGGAAGTGCTCTAAACCCAGAGAAGACGGGTGAGTATTCAGAAAAGCTTTATGACTTATGTAAAAACCAAGCAGCCGAGGGTGGGGTCGTGCAAGTGAATGATATCGCTTCATTGTTTGATACGCCGGACATGAATGCTTTTGCTGATAACTTGGACCAGCGCAGTATTATCCCGCATAAACGTTCTTTAAAACAATTTGTGCAACTTGAAGGCAAAATGGGTGGGTTTAGCATTTCATTTCAACGCAAGTTATTAGGTAACAGTGTTTTCTTTGATGCGGATACGGGGGTTTTAACCATTACCGATTTACCAACAGATTTAAGGGCGCAGCTTTTAGAGATGTTAGGGGTCACTGCGTGAGGATTTTGTGCCAACACTGATAAAAACACGATTTTGGTATGGTCAATTAACGTTGCCGAGCGAGCAAGTCGCGACGTTACCCTTCAATGAGCATGGTGGCCTTTGGCTAGGGGTCAACCATAAGACGGTTGCTAACCGGTATGGCCTCGCATTAGAAAAACAATTTTCGGACGAAGGTGATTTTCGTTCGTTATTTCCCCACTTATCCCAGCACAGCTTTGTTGAGAATTCGTTAACCATTCGTTTTGATGCCAGTATGAAAGCCGACTTGTTTCCGGCACATGAATTGGCGTTTCACACTTTAAGTACTGAATTGCCTGCCGGTGGTTTTTTAGGTGTGGTGCCTAAGCTCGGTTTAGAGGCGTATGCAAAAACTGAAGAACAGCTAAATAGCCGTCTTGAAGATAATATACGCTTAGAATTTACTCGTGAAAAACGTTTTTCAGATGTACGTTTAATGTTGCCAAATTTTTGGCCTTTTGCGGAAAAATTTGGTTATACCGATATTGATATTTCAGTGTTAGACCCGAAAGAACTAGACGAAAAACAAAAGCATCAAAAGAAACCTCTGCTGCCAGATGTTGCCAGTAAAATGGTCGGGTCTGCCGCAAAAGTCATTGAGTTAGGTAGCTGTTTAAAGCAGTTACAACGAAACCTTGATGGAGAGTTTCCTCAAAGTGTGATTGTCGTCGCTGATGGTGGACGGGGTAAAACAGCCCTGATTAATGACTTTGTTCACAGGGCAATGAAAGCCAAAAAATGGGCTTACTGGAAAACCACAGCCGCAAAAATGATTACCCGACTAACCGGGGAAAGTAGTTGGCAAAAACAGTTAAGTCTTTTGTGCCAGGAGCTACAAGATCAGCCGGTTATTCTATATGTAGACCACTTGTGGTCATTATTTGAAGTGGGTCAATATTCAGGTAATCAAGTCAGTATGGGTGAATACCTGCGAGAAAAATTACAGCGTGGTGAGATATTGCTGCTTGCTGAGTGCACGGAAGCTGAATTGGCGAAAATTGATGTGCGTTCACCCAATTATACCGCATTATTTCAACTGGTACGATTGCCAGAGCACAGTGCTGAAAAATCAAAAGATATTATACAACAGTCAGTTATACAGCTTTCAAAATTGCATGAAGTTGATATTGATTCATCCGCTATTGATGAAATAATCCAGCTAACAGACCGCTTTATGCCGTACTCTGGGTTGCCTGGAAAACCGATTCGGTTTTTAGAATCATTGATATTGCAAATGAGAGGGGAGCCTGAATGCATTAGCCATACTCAGGTGATACGTGCTTTCTGTGAAGAAACAGGTATGCCAGAATTTATGCTAAATAGTGAGCAAGAACTCAAGTATTCAGCGATCAATCAGTATTTTTCTGGCCGATTATTTGGTCAGGGAAAAGCGATTGATATCCTAAGCCATGTGTTGTTATCGGTAAAAGCGTCCGTTAATAAACGGGAAAAACCAATAGCGACATTAATGTTTGTGGGGTCAACTGGCGTTGGAAAAACTGAATTAGCTAAGGCGTTAGCCGCTTACTTATATGGTGATGAGCGGCGAATGATCCGTTTAGATATGAGTGAGTATCAGAGCTTGAGTTCAGTTATGCGGCTAATAGGTGATGTGGGTGGTGATGGCGTATTGACACGGCAGGTTCGGCAGCAGCCATTTTCCGTGGTGTTGTTTGATGAGCTAGAAAAAGCAGATAGCCGCTTTTATGATTTGTTATTACAAATTTTAGGCGAAGGGCGGCTCACCGATCACCAAGGGCAAGTGGTTAATTTTTGTAGTACGGTGATTATCATGACATCAAATATTGGTGCTAAATCATTTAGCCAGAATGGGCTGGGGTTTGTGGGATCAAAGGGAGAGGATCACTCTCACTCCTATTTTACGGAAGCGGTACAAAAGTTTTTTAGGCCCGAACTGTTTAACCGGCTTGATTTTATTGTGCCCTTTAATCAGCTTGGTAAAAAACAGCGTAAACCCATTATTTTGCGTGAATTAGAAAAATTAAAGCAAAGAGAAGGGTTGCTACGACGTAATGTGTCTTTTTCAATTGAGGACCAAGTTGTTGACTGGGTCAGTGAGCAAATTGAACATGCAAAATATGGAGCGCGTCATTTACAGCGTGTTTTAGCGCAGTCTGTTGTTAACCCAATGGCTCGAAAATTATCGGGGTATCGTTATGATGAGGCCTTGTCACTGCACATCTGTGTTCAAGAGCAACAAATACGGGTTACAGTTGCGCGTATTGATGATGCTGAGCAACACATGCAGGTCACTGAAAAATCTCAGTGCTTAGCACAGTTGAACCAATTCTCTCGTGCACGTAGGCATACTAGGCTGTTATGTGATGGGCCGGTGTATTTAGATTTGGTGGCAAGGAAAACGCGGTGTTTGGCAAAACAGAAAAAATTGAAAGAAGCTTTTTGGAAGGAAGCCACGCTGGTTGCTGAATTAACGCAGTTGGAGTCATTGCTTAAATCGGTTGATGATCTTTCTGAGCAAGTCATTGAAGCTGAAATGCTAATGATGCAGCAACTGTCAGGGCATGCTGAGGCAGCGCTCATTCTTGATTATGTGAACTGGCAGAAACAGTGGTTGCAGCTAAGGGAGTCGCTGTTAGTTGAAGTCAATCCTGAGTATGAATATTGCAGTATGGGTTTGTACGGTGCCGAGAAAACACTCGATGACATTCTCCAGGTGTATCAAGTGATTGCAGATGCCCAGGGTTATGTATTGCAGCTTAAAGATGTTTGGTGGGATGAAGCCGGGCAAAAATATCAACGAGTAGACAGCGCTCAAAGGGCGCTATCCGAGAAAAAATACAGCGTGCGAGTTGGCTATGTTTGGCAGATAAAATCAGCAGGTAGTGCATTGTTTTTGCAGCCAGAAAATGGGGTTAGCCGGTATTTATCTGCGAATGATAAATATTTAAATTATTTTGTTGATGTTGTGGTGGGCACATTATCATCTCTGGTCACACCTGATAATGTGCATAGAAAATCTTTTTATGAAGATAAGCCTGTTCGTAGAACATACCGAAATGGGTTGGTCGAAGATAAAGTATACCGACTGAAAACAACACCGCTACAAAATGGATCTTTGCAATCGGTATTACATGCGAAATACTTGTCTGCACTGGATCAAATAATGCTGCAACGGGGGCAATAAAATGGCTTATTTGCAGTTGTCTTTCCCTGCGATTATATCTGTTTCTAGGGTGGGGTATCGGGTTCGGCCATTATTTGTGTCGCACCCTGAAGTGTCACATCGACGATATGACCGCGCAATGCAAAAGTTACAGCAAGACATTCGCAAACAAGTCAAAGATAAAAATTTCAGCCAAAGGCAAATATCTGATTTTATGTGGCTGTTATTCAATCCAGACTACCAGTATGAGTCGGTTCCCATTCACACTCATGTGGGGTCAAAACTAATTTCGGGTGCTTTTAGCCGAGTGCGCTTTTCATTAGAAGGCTACCGGTTCACCTTTTTGCCTGCATTTAATCATTTTTATATGGAATCAAAATTGGATCGAGCGGATTCAGATTTACGCTTTGAGCGTATCGTGACGGGCTTTTTTCGGCAACAGAAAAAAAGACCTGAGCAAGATCTTAACCCTGAAGCGTATTATACTGAAAAAGGTGAGTTTACCGCGCCAATCGATTTTTCATTGGATATGAAGTCGCCTCAGTTCAGTTTTGAAGCCAATGGCTTTAATTTCTACGAGCAGATTATGGGGGCTTCAGATTTTGACGGTGAAGATGAGCTAGCGCGCGTGGGAAGTGATTTAAATGAACACTTTCCTGATCGATTAATGTCCGCATTTTATCGTGATGAAGAGGTTGATCGGCTTAAACGTCGGATGTATCAAAAAGACAAAGTGGCCATTGCATTAGTGGGGCCAAGTGGTTGTGGTAAAACAGCCTTAATTCACCAGGCGGTGAGTCAATATTTATCTGAACATTTATCGACTAAAAATCGCTGTCCAAAAGTCTATTTTGTTGATCCGACTCGTGTCATAGCGGGTATGAGTATTGTCGGACAGTGGCAGCGGCGCTTAGAAAGTATGCTGGAGGTATTTAAAACACGCTTGAAAACGGTGTTTGACATTGGTGATACCGATATATTGTATGTGGACAACCCTGTCGCATTATTGCGTATTGGTAAAAGTGCTCAAAATGATTTAACGCTTGCAGACGTGATTAAACCCGACTTGAAAGAGCGTGAATTTAGTATGGTGGTCGAGTCAACACCTGAGGCGTGGGCAAAAGTTCAAGAAATGGATCGGAGCTTTGCCGATTTATTTCAAGTGATTAGGCTCGAGCCTGCTGATGCAAGCACGTCATTGAATATGATGATGCGTCAACGAGCATTACTGGAACAGCAATTTGAATGTCAGTTTGATAATGATGCGCTCATGTTGTTGCTGGACGAGCAACAGTCCCACCGTTCTCAAGAAGTGTTGCCGGGGAGAGTGGTCAAAATATTAGCCCAGTTAGCAACACGATTTCAAAAAAGATTGATCACCCTTGACGATATGCAGGCACAGCTACGCGCTGTTACGCACTATAAAAGAGATATGTTAGATCATGAAGTGACATTATCTCATGCCTGTGTGAGTCAATATTTTTCTGAACGGTTGATTGCTCAACCGGATGCAGTCGCCTGCTTAACTGATGTCGTGTGTCGGATTAAAGCGAGGCTTTCAGACCCGGAAAGTCCTTTGGCGGCATTATTATTTTTGGGGCCAACCGGTGTGGGTAAAACGGAAGCTGCAAAATTGATGGCACAATATTTATTTGATGACGAAGATGCATTGATTCGATTTGATATGAATGAATATATAGATGCATATGGCGTATCAAGGTTGATTGGGGATCACTGGAACCCTGAAGGCCAATTAACAAGTCAGGTGAGGTATCGACCCAATTGTGTTTTATTATTAGATGAAATCGAGAAAGCTGACCCGAGTATTCATGACTTATTGTTGCAGCTATTGGATGAGGGTCGGTTAACCGATGCGCTGGGTAAAACGACTGATTTCAGCCAATGCATTATTATCATGACCTCTAACCTAGGGGCTAGAGCAACGGCAAGTTCGGTTGGTTTTACCGCAAGATCACAGTCAGATGAGTCGGCAACTTATGAAGCTGAAGTAGAAAAATTCTTTCGTCCTGAATTGATTAATAGGATGGATCAATTGGTTGTATTTCACTCATTAACGCGCTCTGTTATGGGAGACATTGCACGCTTACAGTTAAAGCGGTTATTGCAGCGAGATGGTTTTGTTCGCAGAACGACAATGCTCGATATAGCGGACCACTTAATTGATCACGTGGTTGGGGAGAGCTTAGATGTGTCGCTGGGTGCTCGGGGGTTAAAAAGACATATTGAAAAAACGTTAACCCAATTAACGGCGGATCAGTTACTTGACTTGCCTGTTGAGCAGCCAGTGGTGTTGCGTTTAACATATTTTGACCGTGGTTTTTACCCGGTGGTTTATCCATTGTATCAGGATGAATTACACGTTTTTGATAAAAGCAATCCGTTGCCTAACAGGCCTGCTTTAGAAAAATGGTCTCTGATGGCAGATGAAGTTCAACCTTTATTGCAACAATTAGATGCGTACCGTGATAGTACGACATTGTCTGACACTATTGCGGCGAGTTGCTTACAGCTGCGTGATGAACTGTTTGTTTTAAAAACAAAGATTGAAGACAGAGTCTGGATCTTACAAGAACAATCAACACACTTATCGATAGCCAGATCAAGGGTTAAGAAAAATGTCAGCTCCCCTGTGGATGTCAGGCATTGCCGGGTGCATATTAATGATTTACAGGCTCAGATGGATTTGCACGAATATCTGTTTGACCTGTACAAACAAGCCGAAGCAGTTAATGGAGATGATGTTGAGTATCAGCAGTTAAAGCAACATATAGACTCCATCCGATATGTTGTGATGGCCGTGATATCTGGACGTAATGGCATAACTGTACTGCATTGTCGCTCATTGATTAGTCGGGAGGGGTTGTCAGAGTTGCAATATCTGGTTAATTTTTATCAGCAACTTGTGACAGTTGATGAGACGTGTGTACTTGAATCGGGTGATGCTTGGTTAGTGATATCAACACCCGGGGTTTATGATTGGTTACAATATGAGAGTGGTATACATTTATTTTATCGCCAGCTGAAAACACCCTTACCGGTTGTTTGTCATGTATTGGAGGTGCCCGGTCAACCGGTATCCGATTGGTTACAATCCTATGCATGCCAGGAATCTTATACGATTCAGCGTTTATATAGCCTTGCCGAATCCGGTGATGCTAAAACAAAAGATATTGTGACCGATATTCGTACCGGGTTAATTGCGATGAGTCCGCTATCGGAACATTCTGTGAATACTTTGTTACGCTATCTGCAACGAGCACGCCAATGAAAATAACCAACTTTCATGCCTTGTATTGGGATATTGGCGATGGCCAAGTCTATGGGGTGCTGTTAGGCACTCAGTGTGAATTGTATGCACAGTCGGTAAAAAAATTAAAAGCCGCTTTTATCGATTGGTTGGTGTATGAGTCGAATTTATATGGGTTTAATGTTGAGCCTGAGCTTGCCGACATAACGCTTAGGTTTGATACGGTTGATATTCGACCGGCTTATCCTGGCGAAAAAGGACGTCATCCTGTCCCTTATAATATCAAACTACCGGTTGTTGCTGCATTTGGAGAAGACAAGGAGGAAGGGTATTCCTTGTGTTATCTGCCATTTTTAAATCTTCAATTTTATTATTATGACCAAGTTCAATTGGTCTCATTGATTCAACATTTTACCCATGACTTGTTAGATGGGTTGCCACCAGAAGAAATACACCCTTATATTATGCCATGTAAACCGGAAATGATGATTGTCCGGCATAAGGAAAGGCTGGTGACAGCGGAATCTTTCCAGGATCCCATTATTACCGAAGCACAAGCAGCTTTGTCCCCTGTTGCAGAACGATTGCCGGTTAAGTTAGCGCAAAAAAGGCGATTGATACGAGAGCAAGCTTGGGAGCTAGGGGATCATGTGGCTGAACTTGCTGATAAAATTGTGCGTGAAAGAGCCAATGTTTTATTGCTGGGGGAATCTGGCGTGGGTAAAAGTACCTTGTTTAATGAGGTCATTACCCATTTATCTAAAGCCGGAAAAAAAGAGGGTGTACCGACATTCTGGCGAACAGACCCGCAAAGAATGATTGCTGATGCGAAGTACTTAGGAGAGTGGCAAGAAGGTTGTGAACAAATGGTAGATCATTTGATCAGTGCAAATGGTGTTCTGTGGATACAATCGGTTGAACAGTTAATTCAGCTGGGTGGGCAAGGTGTTGAAGACTCTGTTGCTGCATTTATTCTCCCTTTCATTAGAGCCGGTCAGTTGCAAATATTGGCTGAAATCACACCAAAAGCATTGCAAGCGTTGCGCCAAAAAATGCCTGGATTTACTGAATATTTTCAAGTGATTCCTGTGACCCAAATGAGTGACCAAAAAACGTTGAGCATTTTAAAGCACTTACAAAACTACAGTGACCGGGAGCTTGGTATACAAGTTAATGATGATGCTGTTCAGCTGGGTTTGCGTTATTGTCAGCGATATTTTAGGGCTCAGCAACTGCCAGGAAAAGCGGTTAATTTTGTTCAAGAGTGTTTAAGTTATGTATGGCAAACACCTGAGAAGGTGGTAGATAAATCCGTGGTCACACAAATCGCTATTCGAAAAACAGGGCTGCCTGATTTTATTTTAGATGACCATAAAACACTGAACCCGGCTGAAGTGACCCGTTTTTTTCAGAAAAAATTGATTGCTCAATCGCATGTGATTGAAGCGCTAGTGTCGTTGATTAAAGTGTTTAAAGTGGGCTTGAACGACCCTGAAAAACCGATTGCCACGTTACTTTTTGCAGGCCCTACGGGGGTGGGGAAAACAGCGGTTGCTAAACGCTTGTCTGAGTTTTTCTTTGGCGCAGGCCAAGTCAATAGCCCATTATATCGCTTAGATATGAGTGAGTTTCAACACCCAAGCCAAGTGATGAGGTTGATTGGTGAACCCAATGGTCAACCGGGTCCCTTGATTCAACACGTGAGGAACTCGCCTTTTAGTGTTTTGTTGTTTGACGAAATTGAGAAAGCGGATCCTGCCATCTATGATGCGTTAATGACCGTTTTTGATGAAGGTACTTTAACGGATAATTTAGGGCGAGATACTGATTTTCGTCATACCATTATTATTATGACGACCAACTTAGGGGTAGGAAAAGTCCGGTCGGTTGGCTTTGCTGGCAAACAGTCTAGTTTTGATGAGACTGCCATTAAGCGTTTTTTTCGTCCTGAATTTTATAATAGAATGGATCAGGTTTTGTCATTTGATGCGCTATCACGCGATGATGTTGAAAAAATTGCGGGACTAGAATTATCTCAAATGTCTGAGCGGGTTGGCTTTCAATCTCGAGGTTTAACCGTGTCCTTTTCTGCTGATGTTGTAAGTTACATCGCGCAGGTTGGTTTTCACCCTGAGTTTGGTGCAAGGCCTTTACAAAGAGCAGTTGAACAACAGGTGGTCGCACCTTTAGCTCGGGTGTTGTTAGAGCACCCTGAATGGAAAAATGGTGTGTTGACAGTGAAATGGGAAGGCATTATTTCTGTCTTTTTTCAAAAATCTCAAAGCTAAAACGAGCGGTTAAATTTGTCTCAGTTGGTTGTTGAATAGCGTATAGGCCGGTTTTTTCTCTTCCCATTGCTTAATTTCATTGACGCGAATAGGTTTTATTTTGGCAGGGTATCAAGCAAAATCCAATCTTAAGGAAACTTTACTCCCTTTGTGAAAATGAGATGTTATGGATATTGATGTAGAGGTTGTCAAAACGATTGTGAGGCGTGTGGCCATTGCCGAACTTTTGCCCAGGTTTGCCAACGTGGAATGTACCATTAAAGCTGATCGAAGTATTGTGACTGAGGCTGACCTTATTGTTCAATCTCAAATTAAGGCGCAGTTACAAGAGGTTTACCCGGGTATTGAGATGCTGAGCGAAGAAATGACTGTGGCAGAGCAGCAAGCGGCTATTCGCTCGAGTCAGCCAATTTGGTGTTTAGACCCAATTGATGGCACCAGTAATTTTTTTGTAGGCGTTCCGTATTACTGTGTTTCATTGGCTTTAATGAAACAGGGTGAGGCACTTCTAGGGCTAGTATATGACCCTAATCGAGATGAATACTTTATTGCTGAAAAAAATAAAGGCGCTTGGTTAAATGGTGATTTACTCAATTTAGAGGGTTCAAATACGCCTTTAAAGACCAGTATTGCTTTGGTTGATTTTAAACGGTTGTCCAGTGATTTAGCGCAAAAACTGGTGGTTCAAATGCCTTATGCTTCTCAGCGAAGTTTTGGTTCTGTTGCATTAGACTGGTGCTGGTTAGCAAGTGGCCGTTGCCATGTTTACTGTCATGGTAAACAGAATGTATGGGACTATGCGGCAGGTCATCTTATTTTTTCTGAAGCAGGCGGTATTAGCGCAACATTGACAGGTGATGCGCTAAGTTATGATTTAACCCCGACCTCTGCTGTAGGCGCTTTAAGCCCGCGCTTATTTGATGAGTGGCTCGCGTGCTTACGATCTGAATAATCGTGTTATTGCGGGTAAAATTGTCTGTGGTATACATTGACATTAGCTTGAATGTCGCAGTGATGGAAAAATTTGTTATTTAGGGCTAACAAAGTCAGTTGTTCTTCTAATATTTGACTACACTAACGGTTCTAAACAATTGTTTGCAAAATAGGGAGATGAAGATGAGTAGCGATGTTAAAGGTTTATCGGTGCAAGCATCCTGGGATCTTTTGCAGAGTGATCCGCGTGCACTACTGATTGATATTCGCTCAGGGATGGAATTTTTGTTTGTAGGTCACCCAGTAGGCGCGATTCATATTCCTTGGATTGATGAGCCTGATTGGGATATCAACCCTAACTTTGTTGCTGATGTCAGAAAGGTTTTATTAGGGGGAGGGTCTTCGAGCGAGAGTGCGGCGCCTGTGATTTTGATTTGCCGAAGTGGTAAACGCTCATTGGCGGCAGGGCTAAAGTTAATTGAGGCCAATGTGGGAGATGTATACCATATTGAAGAAGGTTTTGAAGGTGAATTAAACGAGGCGCATCAACGAAGTGCTGTTGGTGGCTGGCGCTTTCATAATATGCCTTGGGAGCAGTGTTAACTAGTGGCTACTGTCGCTCATGCACTGTTTTAAATAGGGGTTGTTAGGAAAGGTTATTCTTGCCTTTGCGGTGAGTGAGAGCCGAATAGAGTGTGGTTGAAATCGCCCATAATGATCTAAAACGGCACAGAAATTTTGCTCATCTTTCAGTCGTAAATATAACGTGAGCGTGAGCTGTAGAGCCATTGTGTTCATTGGGTCTGAATAAAGGAGGGCGTTGAGCAGTTGTGCGCTGGCGGCAAATTGTTTTGCTTTGATGAGCGTTCGGGCAGCTTTGAATGGGTCAGTCACTTCAGACACTTCGATGCCGTCACACCGGTCCATGCGACGCGGCAATTGGGCTATGTTATTAGCACTCTGATTTTTTGATTGTGTCTGTTTAAGTGATGTCATTCGGTATATCCCTGATTTATCTATATTTAGTTTCGGTTTGTCCTTAACCGGTGCCCATAATACCGAGATGAAGTGAGTAATTCTGTGATGCTGGTCACATTGTTCTGGTCTAATGGAACCGGACACTTTGATAAGGGATAATATTATCAACTATCGAGGTGATCATGAACAAGAAACGACCATACAAAACTTATCCAAAAGAATTTAAAGAAGAAGCAGTGTTCGGCGTCAACTATCTTGACCGGTTCGCGTCAATTATGATGGCCGATTAAGCACTGTCTTTTTTGTTACCTTTAGCTTGCTTTAGTTGATGTTTTTTACGATAACTTTCTCCTTCTAACT
>JABHGC010000152.1 GCA_018672285.1 Methylococcales bacterium | reverse complement strand
GCTTGAGTGCTCAGTACCACCAATATCAATTCTACCATTTACATCACCAATGAATGCTCTATCACCATCAGTGCCAACCACTAAACCCGAATCATTAATACCAGTAGCAGAACTAGATGGGTTTAACCCAAAATTAGAAGCACCTAAATCAAAAAGCCCGCTTACTCCCGAAATAAACGCTCTAGGTGTCGTTTGGTTAATAGTTAAACTTGTACCGGCAACAACGCCGTTATTATTAATCCCACCACCCCCACTAAACACCCCACTTCCAAGTGTTCCTAAATCTGTCAATCCTTGTACCCCTCCAACGAAGGCATGATTAAAGCCTGTCACTGAAGTGCTTCGCCCCGTGACCTGCCCAAGATCATTAATGTCCCTGCCAGAGCTATCACCTGAGCTACCGATAAGCGTACCTATATCAATTAATCCAGACTGATCGCCTATAAAGGCATGATCTATATTTGCAGAGGTTCTGCTTTCGCCTGTCACTTGACCTAGTTCATTAATTGCAACCCCTGTAGTGGTATCTCCTCCCAAGGTTCCTAATTGAAAAATCTCATAGAAAGGCGCTGACATGGCAGGCATCGACACAAAGAGAAGGCAACTAAGAATACAGTTTCTTATTTTCATAGCACTACACCACTGGGGGATAAATTGGGGGATAATAGCATGACGGCAGTTATAAGACGCTGTTTTTTCTACTAAAACACAGAATTAATGGCGGAGCGGGAGGGATTCGAACCCTCGATGAGGTTACCCCCATACACGCTTTCCAGGCGGGCTCCTTCAACCACTCGGACACCGCTCCACAAGGCGATCAAGACTATCCCATCTTATCGATGAGTGCAATTACTTTGCTTGGGAGGCTAACATCGCTTTAACCTGCGGAAAAGCTTCTTTGGCCATCAGTTTAAATTGTTCTTCCGTGGTTTTAACCCAGTTGTCTTGTAAACCGCCACACAATAACGCTTCTGAGCCTTGCGCTCGAAAACGAATGGTATACACCTTAAGCTGGTTAAGACTGTGTTCTTTGAGCGTTTCAAGTTCGGGTGAATTGGTGACTTTATAAACCTTATCTCGGTGCTTGGTTAAAATAGCAACGGACTGAGTTAAATCATTTTTTGGCGAAAATTCTTTGCAAAATTTTTGCATGTGATTAGCTTGTTCCACTACAACAGAGGCACTCATGGACATAATTTGAGCATCTGTAAAGGATGCAGGGTTACTGGCATGAGTAGGACTGATCAATAATAGAGTCGCAATCGCAATGATTCTTTTCATTTAAGCTTCCTTTTCGTGTCACCTAGCCCCCTAAAGAGCCAATCAATATTAGATAAACAGAATCAAATAATATCTTTAATCAGTTATTCCAACAATGGTTAGCAATACCTACGATCATTAGGGGTTACCGCAACACGCGATGCTTTAAATGAATAAACTAATGTCTGATTTTTGTGCTGAAGGCAAGTAACTCGCCGCGCCCACCCAATCTACATCATCAATAAAATCGTCCATTTCAAAACCGAACATGTCAACGGTCATTCTACAGCCAACCATGTTCACATCCGCTTCTATGCAAAGGTCTCGCAGCTCTTGTACTGACGCAATACCTTTGCTCTTAGCTGTCTGCTGTAACATCATTGTTGCCATATTTTCAAAACCTGGAATATTGGCCATCAAAGCATTTGGTATGTTCAAATCAATATTTTTTAACCACTCAGGGCCAAATGGCATTTTCATCGGCATTGCAGGGTTACCTAATGGGCTGACTTTCGCATCAATGTCGTCTTTCAATAAACCTAAGCCATAAAAGGTGAAGAAAATAGACACATCCCAGCCTAACGCTGCTGCGGTTGAAGCTAAGATAAACGGAGGGTACGCCATATCCATTGTACCCTTAGTCGCAATAATGGATAAAGATGGGGTCTTACTTTCTTGAATTCTGTCTAACTCAGCTGGTAGTTCACTGGCTAAATGTTTGATCACTAACTCATGCACTTGTTGATCTAGTTGCTCTTGTGATGGAAAATTCACGGCATCGTTCATAACTGACTCCTTGGAGAGATAATTAACAGCGTCTCGCTGTGTGTTTGTTTGCATTGGTGTTAGTTTGTTACAGAACACCGCTTCCAACAATCCAGCATATCGTCTAGATAGCACCTCTCCCGCCGTTATTTTAATGGGTTTTATCTAGTTAATATTATGTAGACATAAAGGTTTTTAACCAATGAACATTTTACTCGCAGACGACCATTTCATGGTACGTGCAGGTCTTAAGCTCATGCTCAACAAACTGGCAGATGACGTAACAGTGATTGAGGCTGAAAATTATTCAGAAGCTTTAGCCCAAATTGAACAACACGGCACTTTTGATTTAATCATGCTCGACAAAAGCATGCCTGGTATGGAGATGCACGAAGGGTTGGCTCAAATCGATATGACCTTGCAACCAGTGGTTATTCTGTCTGCGTCTGAAAATCCTGAGCACATGAAATTGGCGTTAGAGCTGGGTGCGAAAGGGTATATCCCAAAATCATCCACACGTGAAATTATGATTAATGCCTTACAACTAGTATTGGCACAGGGCACCTATATCCCCGCTCAAATGCTCACCAATATGGCCTCCGCATCTAAGCAAGACATCATTAAAAAGAAAACAACGCCCACAGCACAAATGACAGGGGACACCCACTTAACACCAAGACAACTTGAGGTACTTGCGCTCATTGCAGAAGGCCAAACCAATAAAGGCATTGCACGTTTACTCAATATTTCCACAACAACCGTCGCAACCCATGTGAATACGATTTTTAAAGCTTTAAATGTTAATAACCGCACAGAAGCCGTTTCCAACGCGCAGAAACAAGGCATTATCGGTTGATTTGTGGGTAACTCGGATACACATAAGGCAAACCAAAGGGCACATACACTTTAAATGTCGTCCCTTTGCCAACCACTGAGGACACTTTCACCTCATGGTTTAACAACTTCGCTAAACGATCAACGATTGAAAGCCCTAAACCTAAGCCTGAATCTGCGCCTCGGTGAATCCCTTCTATCTGATAAAATTCTTTAAAGATTGCCTGAAGCTGACGCCGGGGTATTCCGATGCCTGTGTCACTAATCTCAATACACAAATGTTTAAAAACCACACTACAACTGAGAACAATCTCCCCTTTGTTGGTATAGCGAATGGCATTAGAGAGTATGTTTCTCAATATTCGCATGAGTAAATC
>JABHGC010000217.1 GCA_018672285.1 Methylococcales bacterium | reverse complement strand
TGACTGTAATTCTTCGAGTTTCATGATTGTATTCATTCCTTAATCATGAACGTTTTTTCGCTTATCACTCCATTTCTTTAGGCTCACTTCTCACTGGAAATAACTCATCGCTTCAGACTCATTCCTCATTGGACAAGGCTGGGTTTGGTGAATGCTTTAGTTTGTGTGATAATGCCGGAGCCTGTAACCACACAGCATAAACATAGGTAGAGCCTCAATGGATGATAATAGAAAAAAAGCACTTAGTGCCGCGTTAGGTCAAATCGAGAGACAATTTGGTAAAGGCGCAATTATGCGTATGGGGGATGTTGGCGCTCAAGATATTGAGTTTGTGTCAACGGGGTCTCTCACATTAGATATCGCATTAGGCATTGGCGGATTGCCTAAAGGTCGTGTGATCGAAATTTATGGTCCTGAATCTTCAGGGAAAACAACGTTAACACTTCAAGTGATCGCGGAAGCACAAAAACAAGGTGGAACAGCTGCGTTTGTTGATGCTGAGCACGCATTAGATCCAAGTTATGCAGATAAAATTGGGGTAGATGTTGAGAATTTATTAGTGTCTCAACCTGATACTGGTGAACAAGCGTTAGAGATCACTGATATGTTGGTTCGCTCTGGTGCTGTGGATATCGTTGTTGTTGACTCTGTTGCCGCATTAACGCCAAAAGCTGAAATTGAAGGTGAGATGGGTGATCATCATGTAGGTTTGCAAGCGCGCTTGATGTCTCAAGCATTGCGTAAGTTAACCGCCAATATTAAGCGGTCGAATACATTGGTGATTTTCATTAACCAAATTCGAATGAAAATTGGTGTGATGTTTGGCAGCCCTGAGACAACCACCGGTGGTAATGCGTTAAAATTTTACTCGTCAGTGCGTTTGGATATTCGAAGAACGGGTGCCATTAAAAAAGGTGATGAAATTGTCGGTAATGAAACGCGGGTTAAGGTGGTTAAGAATAAAGTCGCGCCTCCGTTTAAACAGGCAGAGTTTGAAATACACTACGGTCTTGGTATTTCCAGAGAAAGTGAGTTGATTGACCTAGGTGTGAAAAATGGCTTTGTGAACAAAGCAGGTGCTTGGTATAGCATTGGCAAAGAGCGCATTGGTCAAGGTAAAGAAAATTCTCGTGTTTACTTAAAAGAGCACCCCGAAATGGCTCAGGATTTGGAAGATAAAATCCGTGCAGCTTGTTTGGTTGGAGGGGCTGAAAATACGTCAGATAAACTTGATGACGTAGATGTTGCAGAAAAAGCCTAAATGTTCTGCGTATGATTCCGCAGTCTATAGCCTTGCTCGTCGAGAGCATGGCACTGAGGAGCTTAGGTTAAAGTTACACAGCAAGGGTTTTGTCGATGTTGAAATTGATGAAGCCCTTGTGCGATTACAGTCTCATGATTATCTTAATGATGATCGTTATTGCGAGGCGTATATTAGGATGCGACAACGAAAAGGTTATGGGCCTATTAAAATTCGTTGTGAGCTACAAACGCGTGGAATTGCATCTGGGCGAATTGAGCAGCATCTAAACGCATCAGATGTGGTTTGGGTGAACCAAGCCCAGCTGGCGTGGGAAAAAAAATTTGGTGCTAGGGCGGTCGATTCGAAAGAAAAAGCCAAGCAGTATCGGTTTTTACAGTATCGGGGGTTTACCTCCGAGCACATTCATTTGATCTTAAATTGATAATCTCGCCCATGGATGGTTGAGATAGCAGAGACTTTGCTTTATGAAAACAACGGCAGATATTCGACAAGCCTTTTTGACCTATTTTGAACAGCATCAGCATGAGGTGGTGGCGAGCAGTTCCCTGATACCTGCAAATGACCCAACGCTACTTTTTACCAATGCCGGGATGGTGCAATTTAAAGATGTCTTTTTAGGGAATGAAACCCGTCGCTATCATAGAGCCACAAGCTCGCAGCGTTGTGTTCGTGCTGGTGGTAAACATAATGATTTAGAAAACGTTGGCTATACCGCGCGTCATCATACTTTTTTCGAAATGCTCGGTAATTTTAGTTTTGGGGATTACTTCAAGCAGGATGCCATTCGTTATGCTTGGGATTTTTTAACCAATGTAGTGGGTTTATCTGCGGATAAACTTTGGGTGACCGTTTTTGATGAGGATGAGGAAGCGGCTGGAATTTGGTTGAATGAGATCAAAGTTGACCCAAATCGGTTGAGCCGAATTGGTGCTAAAGATAATTTTTGGTCAATGGGGGCGACAGGCCCTTGTGGTCCGTGTACTGAAATATTTTACGATCACGGTGAAGATGTGCCAGGTGGTCCACCTGGTACGCCTGAAGAAGACGGTGATCGCTATGTCGAAATTTGGAACCTTGTTTTCATGCAGTACAATCGAAACGAGGAAGGGGTATTAACCCCTTTGCCAAAGCCATCTGTTGACACCGGTATGGGGCTTGAGCGAGTGGCAGCCGTTGTCCAGGGTGTGCATAGTAATTACGATACCGACTTGTTCCAAGGGCTAATTACGGCGGCGGCAAATATTGTTGGTGTGGATGATAAACGTCATAACTCACTTAAAGTGATCGCAGACCATATTCGCTCTTGTAGCTTTATGGTTATTGATGGCGTGTTGCCTTCGAATGAAGGCGCAGGTTATGTGCTGAGGCGCATTATTCGTCGTGCAATTCGTCATGGTTATAAGCTTGGTGTGGATACTTTCTTCTTCTATAAGCTTGTCGATGAATTGGCAGTGCAAATGGGTGAGGCATATCCAGGGCTGAATGAGAAAAAAGCGTCAATAGCCGCTGTACTCAAGAAAGAAGAGAATCGGTTTTCTGAAACATTAGAGAAAGGGATGAAAATTCTTGAGGAAGCACTGTCTAAATTAACGGACAAAACCATACCGGGTGAAGTTGTCTTTAAATTATATGATACCTATGGTTTTCCGTATGACTTAACGGCAGATATCGCGCGTGAACGAGAGTTAATATTAGATAAAGCTGGGTTTGATTCAGCAATGGCTCAGCAGAAAGCGAAAGGTAAAAAAGCCGGTAGTTTTGATGCTAACTTAAGTTTGGATATTGAGGTTGCTGAAACTCAGTTTACAGGATACCAGCATCACACGGGCCAAGGTTGTGTGTTGGGTGTTGTTGGGGAAGATCAAAAAGGTGTTGAAAGTTTAACTGTCGGGCAAAAAGGTGGTGTGGTATTAGATCAAACGCCATTTTATGCAGAGTCTGGTGGGCAGTGCGGAGACGTCGGTCAGATTACCTTTGAAGGTGGCAGTTTTACTGTTACTAGTACAAAAAAGCTGGGTAAAATATTTTTACACATAGGTGAGTTGACAGCCGGTGAGTTGAGTGTGGGTTGTCAGGTGACGGCAGAAATTGATGTCACCAACCGGCAATATACCGAGTTAAATCATTCGGCGACTCATATCATGCATGCCGCATTAAGAGCTGTTTTGGGTGACCATGTTGCTCAGAAAGGCTCAAGGGTGGATGCTGAGTTGTTGCGTTTTGATTTTTCTCATACAGACCCTGTTACCAGTGACGAAATGGCAAAAATTGAATCGATGGTGAATGAGCAAATTCGCCATAATGCTGCGGCAGAAACCAAATTAATGGACATTGATGCGGCAAGAGCATCGGGTGCGATGGCTTTGTTTGGAGAAAAATACGACGACGAAGTGCGAGTCTTGAGTATCGGCGATTTTTCTGTTGAGTTATGTGGTGGTACACATGTTGAGCGGGCTGGGGATATTGGCTTGTTTAAAATTACTGCAGAAACAGGTGTTGCTTCTGGTGTCCGAAGAATAGAAGCCGTCACCGGGCCAAGGGCCATTGAATGGTTGTCCTCTATGGAGGGCACGATTGATACCATTGCAAGTATTGTGAAGGGTGGCCGAAATAGTGTACTCGAAAAAGTTAAATCTCTGGTTGGGCAGAATAAACAGCTAGAAAAGACAGTCGCTCAGTTAAAAGCAAAACAGGCCAGTCAAGCGGGTAGTGATTTAGTGAGTCAAGCGATTGATGTTGGAGGGGTGAAGCTCCTTACCGCGAAGCTTGATGGTGTAGATGGTAAGTCTCTCAGAGAGATGGCAGATCAACTAAAGAATAAATTAGGTGATGGCATTGTCGTTCTTGCCGCTGTCGATGGAGACAAAGTGTCATTGGTTGTGGGTGTTACCAAGGAGCTCACAAAGAAAGTGAAGGCCGGTAACCTTGTCTCTATGGTGGCTCAGCAAGTTGGCGGTAAAGGTGGTGGTAGGCCAGATATGGCGATGGCCGGTGGTAAACAGCCTGAAAATGTTGAAAGTGCATTGAATTCTGTCAAGGCATGGGTTGAAGAGCAGCTCGGGTAAAGGAAATTTCATGGCGTTAATTGTTCAGAAATATGGTGGTACCTCTGTTGGTACTGTTGAGCGTATTCAGCATGTTGCTGCTAAAGTGGCAAAAGAAGTTGCAGCGGGCAATCAGATTGTGGTGACTGTGTCAGCGATGAGTGGTCAAACCAATAAGCTGATAGAGCTTGCAACCGAGATTGATGAGGATTTGTTGCCTCGTGAGTATGACGTGCTGGTCTCAACTGGAGAGCAGGTCACGATTGCTTTATTGAGTATGGCGCTGAATAAAATTGGCTGTAAGGCTAAATCGTATACAGGCTCACAAATAGCCATTAAGACGGATAGTTTTTTTACTAAGGCAAGAATTAAAAGTATTGATGCTGACCGGGTTCAGGCGGATCTAGATGATGGAAATGTCATTGTGGTTGCAGGTTTTCAAGGTGTTGATGATAATGGCAATATTACAACGCTCGGGCGCGGTGGTTCAGATACAACGGCAGTTGCTATGGCTGCCGTGTTAAAAGCACAAGAGTGTCAAATATTTACAGATGTAGATGGTGTATATACTACAGACCCAAGAATTGAACCTAGAGCACGCCGGTTAGAGCAATTAACATTTGAAGAAATGTTGGAAATGGCAAGCCTTGGCTCTAAAGTATTACAAATCCGTGCAGTTGAGTTTGCGGGAAAATACAGTGTCCCTTTACGGGTGTTATCAAGTTTTGAAGATGGCCCTGGCACATTAATCACCTACGAGGATAATATTATGGAACGGCCAAAAATTGCGGGTATCGCACTGAATAAAGATGAAGCTAAACTGACAATCCTTGGTGTTCCTGATAAACCTGGTGTCGCACACCATATTTTAGGGCCAATATCTGAGGCGAACATGGAAGTAGACATGATCGTACAGAATACAGGTGAGGATGGCACGACAGATTTTACCTTTACGATTCATAAAAATGATTATAATAAAGCGTTAGATATATTATTAAAAACTTCTGAACGATTGGGGGCTAGAAAAGTCTCTGGAGATGATAGGATTGTTAAGCTTTCCCTTGTTGGCGTGGGTATGAGATCTCATGCAGGGATTGCGAATAAGATGTTTGCTTCCCTTGCAGAGGAAAAAATAAACATTAGAATGATTTCCACATCAGAGATTAAAATCTCTGTTGTTATTAATGAGCGTTATGCAGAATTAGCTGTTCGAACGTTGCATGAAGCGTTTGAATTGGAAAATTCCACCGTGGCATAAGTTCGTGAATAGAATCAATTTGTTGGGAGCGCGCAACAAAAGTAATAAAAATGTTGTTGCTTGCTTCCTAAATGAGACAATGCCTGTTAAACTCCTTTAGTAATACGCAGAAACTTGTTGGTTTATAACAAGAATTTTCGTATTAAAATAATAGGGAAGACAATAATAATAACAAATAATAATAATAAACAAGGAGCATCAAATGCTGATTTTGACGCGGCGGGTTGGTGAGTCTCTAATGATTGGAGACGAAGTCACGGTAACAGTGTTAGGAGTGAAAGGTAATCAAGTGCGGGTTGGGGTTAATGCACCGAAAGAGGTTTCAGTTCACCGGGAAGAAATTTACGAAAGAATTAAACGGGAAGAGTCATCCGGTTCTAAAAAAAAGGATGAAACGGCTTAAAAAAGCTGCACACATGGGTGAAATCGTGTATGCTTCTCATCGAATTTGGAGAAATGGCCGAGCGGCTGAAGGCGCTCCCCTGCTAAGGGAGTATGGGGGATGACCTCATCGAGGGTTCGAATCCCTCTTTCTCCGCCATTCATTATATTCTAAAGTTTATCAAGCCAATCCAAAAAATCTCAAACCCCGCTATATAGCGACTTTCCAGTGTTTCTAACTTACCTTCCTGATTTCTGAAAACCAAAAAAACAGCCTATTTTACTCTCTAAATGCCGGATATTCTCCGTTTGCCAAAATCGTGACTTACGTTAGCATGAGTAAGGGTAAGTTTGTAAGCTGTTGAATCTTCCTCTAAAATCGGAAATCCCCAAAATGGTTACGCAACGGATTATCGGTGCCCGATATACTATAAAAACCCCTGTTTCGACGGGTAAGTTAGGTCAGAGACGGATTTTTTAATGACTTTTCGCTAACCATTGCCTTTTTCGAAACGAAGAGAAAATGTGTTGAATGATGTTGGTATTATGGTAGGTAAATAGTATTCTTGGTCGCTTAAAAAGCGCGGGGTATTTCATAACCGCGGTAAGTCTTTTATCTTCATTAAATCAGTGAGGGTTAAATTACGAGAATGGATTGACGTAGCTCAGATCTCAAATTATTTGAGTAATAGCTGTAAGGCCGTTTGTCTTAAGCTGGTATCTTGTTGTCGAATGGCCATAGAAAGTGCTTGCCGTGTTCCAACAAAAACTGCCAGTGTTTTTGCGCGGGTTAAACCGGTGTAAATCAGGTTGCGATACAGCATTTTAAAATGTTGCGTTAAGACGGGAATAATGACTGCCTTAAATTCACTCCCTTGTGATTTATGAATTGTGATTGCATATGCTAAATCCAGCTCCATAATATTTTCTTTTTTATATTCAACTTCGCGATTATCTGGATAGAAAGAAACCACGCAAGTAATGTCTTCATTGTTGATGCTGAGAATTTGCCCAATATCACCATTGAATACTTTTAGGTCATAATTATTTCTACGATGAATCACGCGATCACCTTCCCTAAATACTCGCTCACCTATTTTTATTTGATGTTTCCCTATTGCTGGTGGATTAGCCGATTGTTGGATTAGTTTATTCAGATTAGCGGTGCCCAAAGAGCCGCGAGTCATAGGAGATAAAATTTGTATTTCTGTGTCTTGGCCATAATATTTTGGAATCCAATCTAAATAGAGTTTAATCATAATGTCTGTTGCGGGTAGGCCGTAATTTAACGAGGACCATGGATGCACAGTTTTGAGTAACGTTTTTAACTGCTCTACATCAGAAGTTGCATCATTGATTTTACCCAAATCAACATGTTGAAATTTTTTTGGAATGATAAATTCATTATCATAATACGAGGAGATAAGGTCTTTTGTTTTAAAAGAAAAGGGGCTTTCAGTGGTTTCTAAATCGGCTGCCTGCCATTCAAAATGATGTTTAACACGCGTAATAAAACGCATTTGCTCTTGTGTCATTTCATCAGAATCGATAAATAAACAATCAGAGCCATCTTGCCATACTTCGGGTTTATGGAAAGGCGACTCAATTTCAGGCATTTTTCCTTGGTTAATTAAATGGGCATATTGAATAATTTTGGAAGCTTGAGCCTGTCTAAAAACTTTAGTAAGGCGGAAAATGGGAACCTCATTTGAATGAATGATATCTTTTAGAACGTTTCCTGCACCAATAGAGGGTAGTTGGTCGGGATCACCAATAAATAAAACTTGGCAGCCTTTAGGTGTTGCCTTAAGCAATGATGCAGTTAAACTGATATCGAGCATGGAACCTTCATCAACAATCAAAAATTCTGCTTCTAGTGGTTGCTCCTCGTTTTTCTGAAAAGTACCACCTTTCCACTCAAGTAAGCGATGGATTGTTTTGGCCTCGTTACCAATTACCTCAGACATTCTTTGTGCTGCACGCCCAGTAGGGGCAACTAAAAGCACCTTTTTCTTCATTGCCTCCAGTAATTTTACAAAAACCAAAATAGTCGTTGTTTTACCACAGCCAGGGCCTCCTGTGAGTATTGAAAAATAACGCCCAACAATCTGTTTGACGGCATCAGATTGTTCATCACTGAGAGCAATAGACTTTACCTGACAGTATTGATCAACCCAGTTAGCAACCCTGGTATGATCAACATCAATCGTGCCTTTAAATCCTTTGAGCTTTTCAGCAACCGTTTCTTCATCGTAATACAGGGTTTTAGAGTAATAGCAGAGCTCATCAATCCCCTCGGTATTCGCAAGCAATCGCGTTTTTAATTGGTACTGCTGTTCCATTGTCTGAAGGTAATCAGGAATAACAGCAGTAAAATCCATTTCTAACAGTTGATTGACGCCTTTTTGAATTTGGCTTTCGGTCAAGTAGCAATGGCCATGCTCTCGACTGCCTGCCAGTACATGTCTAATGGCGGCAGTAACCCGCTGTGGGCTATCTAATGCTAAGCCAATGCTTAAGGCAACTTTATCAGCAGAGAAAAAACCAATGCCATAAAAGTCACTGGCTAAACGGTAGGGGTCTTCTAGCACATAGGCAATTGAGTTATCCTTGTATTCTTTATAGATTTTTACAGCAAACAGAGTGCTGATACCATGACCCTGTAAAAACATCATGACATCCCTAATGGCTTTGTGCTCAGTCCATGCCAGCTCAATAGAGGCCAGTTTTCGACTGGCAATGCCTGGCACCTCAACCAGCCGTTCAATGTCAGACTCAAAAATCTCCAGAGTGTCTTTTTGAAAATACTTAACGATTTTATGTGCTGTTTTAGGGCCAACCCCTTTAATCAAGCCAGAGCCGAGATATTTTTCTAAGGCCGCTGCTGTTGCAGGTTTTTTCTCAGTGGCTTCAGTCGCTTTAAATTGTCGACCAAATTTAGGATGTAAAATCCAAGCACCCTTAAAAGCCATGGTAGCCCCAGCAAACACTTTGGTTTGATGGACAATTACCGTTTCTTGGCTGCTAGGGCTATCAAAAGGCTGAACCTTGAGGACAGACCAGCCATTATCTTCATTATGATAAGTAATTCGTTGAACGATACCCTGTAAGGATTCATCAATGGTTTGCATTGTAGTGGCGAGTTGAAGTGTAAGATAGCCAACTATAACACTAATTTAGCCGAGTAATATGGGTGTGCTATTTGAAAAGTGCATGCTATGTATTCAGGTGCAGATTCTGCTCGATAAGTCTCAGGTAATAAAACCTAGCAACGCTTTCTGCTCACGCCACAACCGTGGCAATACTTTAACCTTTATTAAATCAGCCAGTGTCAAATCACGAGGGTGGGTGCCATTAACAATCGCTTCC
This sequence comes from Methylococcales bacterium, assembly GCA_018672285.1. Classification (GTDB taxonomy): domain Bacteria; phylum Pseudomonadota; class Gammaproteobacteria; order JABHGC01; family JABHGC01; genus JABHGC01. The sequence continues at coordinate 6,277 of JABHGC010000217.1, read as the reverse complement.
TGAATATCAGGTGCTAAATTAACCAATCGTATAATTTGCGACACATAACCAATACTTGCAATGCCCTCAAGCTTGGCTAATTCCGTTTTATTGGCGACAGTGCCATCGTCTAACATTGACTGCCAGCGATGCGCTTTAACCAAAGCCTTAAACAGGGTGGCGTCTTGTTCTGAGTCACGATTTAAATTCAAGTGACTGCCCTCTGGTATAATGACTTTCTTGCGACCACCTTTGCGCCCAAATTGCATGGGGATAAAAACAGTGATCAATTTACCGTCATCACTTTCAGTTACCGTAATATTTTTCCGTTCAGTCATCTTGCGATCCTTTTAAGTTGTTGGGCTTCGTGTTTCATATCGGCTACAAGCCCTGTTAGTCCGTGGGTTTTAAAGGTAATCGAAATGCCGTCAGTATTGATGTGTACTTGGTGGACTAAAAGCTGAACCATTCTGGCCTTTTCCTCAGGAAATAAGTGTGACCAAACGGTATTGAATGCCAGTAGTTGCTCACGAACGTGATCTTCCGTAATACTTTTATCTTGAGTTAACACAGCTTGTGCTGTCTGAGTGATGACTGTTGGGTGGCTAAAAATAGCCTTTATCTCGCCAAATACAATTGGCTCAACCTCATTGGCTGGCACCATTTTAATAGAGCATTCAGCATGTCCCTTTTTTGCAGCTGTGTTGGTTAGGTAATACCGATACGTTTTTCCATTCTGTTTGGTATGCGTGGGTGTCATCGATTTACCATCAGGACCAAATAAAAGCCCCTTTAGTGTTGCTGCAGTCTGGTATTTCTGCTTTTGTGTGCGATCAGTAGGGGGCTGCTTTAGTGTTGCATGCACTTTATTCCACAAATCTTGGTCAATAATGGGTTCATGTAAACCTGGATACCATTTATCCTTATGTTTAATTTCACCGATATAAATTCTATTATGAAGTATTTTGTAAATGTCAGTTTTTACAAAAGGGCGGCCTCCACGTCGGTTACCTTTCTGGCTAATAAACATTTTTGTGCGATGACCAGATTCAGCCAATTGTTTGCATAACTGAGTCATTGAGCCAATAGCAATAAATTCTGCAAAAATCAGTCTTACAAGATTGGCTTCATCTTCAATAATCGTCAGCTTGTTGTTTTTGGCAAAGTAACCGAGCGGTGGGGTGCCTCCCATCCACATGCCTTTCTTTTTAGATGCGGCTACTTTGTCCCGAATGCGTTCGGCTGTTACCTCGCGCTCATACTGAGCAAAAGACAAAAGCACATTTAAGGTCAGGCGTCCCATACTTGAGGTTGTGTTAAATTGCTGGGTGACCGAGATAAACGATACATTGTATTGATCAAAAATCTCAACTAGTTTGGCAAAGTCAGCTAATGAGCGTGTAAGTCGGTCAACCTTGTACACCACAATAATATCCACAAAACCAGCCACAACATCATTCATTAAGCGTTTTAAAGCAGGGCGCTCCATTGTTCCACCTGAAAACCCTCCGTCATCATAGCGGCCTTCCAGTAAGAACCAACCTTCCTGTTTCTGTGATTGGATAAAAGCAGTCCCTGCTTCAAACTGAGCGTCCAAACTATTGAACTCTTGGTCGAGCCCTTCTTCAGAAGATTTTCGTGTGTAAACAATGCAGCGCTTATATTTTACATCCATGCTTATTTTCCTTTCAAACCAAAAAATAAAGGTCCAGACCATTTGGTTCCAGTGATTTGTTTGGCAATGGGTGATAGGCTTTTAAATATCTGGCCTTGATACTGAAAGCCTTCTTTTATTACCGTCACATAGTGTTCAACACCTTGGTACTCTCTAATGAGCTGAGTACCAATTGGTGGCATAGTGATCTTGTTGTTTTTGGATTTACCCGTCTTAGTGGCATCTTTCAGTTTTTTCTTAGTTTCGGTGGATAAACCGCCATACGCTAGCTCTTGTACTCGGTAAGCCAAGCGGCTGATTAAGTATTCACGGCTTGTTGTATCTGCAACTTGGGAAAACCACTCAAGCCATAACGCCTTCAATTCTTTAACCGTCATGGTTTCTAAAGCAGCCACTCTAGCTGCAACATTGACATCACTGGCTTGATTAAGTGGGTTTAGGTTCATTATTTTATCTCCGCATTGTTTTTTGGAGTTCCATGAACGCTTCGGTTGGGGATGAAGTCCAGTGGTAAAATTTTCTCGTGTAGATTTTCTTCTTTTTTATTATGTGTTTTTGATGATCTTACAATCGCAGTTGCCATGATAAATGTGGCCTCATGGATAGGGTTTTGGTTTTTGATAATTGTTGCAGGGCATGCGCTTTTCATAAATAGTCACATTGGTATGAATGAACCTCTATTATCCTTCAAATAAAAAGTTCATGTAACCGAGTTTCTGCGCTTAAACGTGTTTAGTGCAGAATTTTGAAAATATGGCATTAGATATAATCAAGGTTCGGCTGTTTTTAATAGTAATGTGACTAAAAAATATACAGCTTTGTTAAGGCTATGATCTTAATATGTAAAGTTGAGTTATCCACAGGTTGTCAGAAATGTTGTTCTAGTGGGATGTGGGTAACCCTACAAAATCGCCTGAGTTCAGGTTATTCATAGCATTGCTATGGCACATAAATAAATCACCCAGCTTTTTCATATCCAAACTGATACCCATTTTTGTGATTTTGCTGACATTGTTTAAACGAGCCAATTGCTGACCTGCCAATGAATACCCACCATTAATTCGAGGGGCAGTTGAAATAATAACACCTTCATCAAAGTCACCTTTAGTTAAGCTGTTGATTATATCAAATGAAATCACATCATTATCTAGCGCTCGAGCTAGAAAGAGTGGCGCAACACGGTTGTCATTGAGGAGTACTGATCCTAAAAACCAAAAATGATCCGCAACCAATTCAATTGGCCCTGCTGTTAAGCCAACAGAAACTTGTAAGTTTTTAATGAAATTTTGTACGTCAACTTGGCATTGCTCTAGTTCAGATTGTGACACGGGTATAAATTCTCCTGATTTTGTGTCTGTATAGCCATAAGATCCCGTTTTATCGTTTATCTCAATAGCAACTTCAACGAGTTCGTCGTCAATAGATGCCCACATCGTAGAGAGTGGTGCAATAGGCTTTAAGGCATCTTTTAATAGTTTCTTGGTACCATCAGAAATAAAGCTGGTGCTGAGTTTGTCTGCTGATTCAATCCAGCGCATCACTTGTTCTACATTGGCTCGTGAGTTGTTTGTGCAAATCATGTGTCTCTCCTAATAACTGACATCAATATAGAGTAAAATCCGTTTTACCTTTAAATATTGATCTGAATATGGTGTTAAGTTAAATATTGTTCGGTAGGTGTTGAGCAAAAGCATTCCATTCAAAGTCCACTTGCTCAGGCATGGCGTAACGATTCTTGGCAATAAATGCTGGCTTCTCAACGAGTGATAGCGTTCTGCTGGTTCCAGTTGCTTTCTTCTGGGTGCTAAACCCCATGCCTTCCTGCGTGACTGATACCTTGGTGTTGGCAAAAGCAATCACATCAGCGCGTTCGTGAATCAGTTGCATGGCCAGTTTGTGAAGTTTGATTTGGAAGCGATCATAAACTTCGACGTCAGGTGCTTTATACTGTGTAATTTCTGAGTGTGCGATTAACACAATTCGCATATCTTTGGCTTTAGCAAGATCATCGAGTTGATTGAATAAATTACGCCATGCGCCAACAGCCATCTTGTAACCGCCGGCAAAAGGCATGCGTTCAATGGTGGGAAACTTCTCACGCTTGGCGATGGCCTTCCATATCAAAGGCTCTAATGACGACAGTGTATCAATGACCAGTGTTTTGTAATCATGTTGCTCAGTCATTAAGGCATCGATGCTGTCTGATACATCTTGAAATGTCGCGGCGCATGGAAATGCTGGCACCACTAATGACCCAAGTCCAGCTTCAGTTGGGATGAAAATCGGTGCTTCAGCACCGGCGGCAAAATAAGTCTTACCGATTCCTGGTGTTCCATGCACAACAATGATGGGTTGTTTGTGATGCTGGGTGGTAATTGTATTGAGTGATACCGACATAATCTTAATTCCTGTGTAGCCATTCGAGAACGTTTGTTATTAAAACGTGTAACAAATGTTAATTAAAATTACATAATAGATCAAAATATCCGGGGTTAAAAAATGAATTAAAAAAGGAGGGCTGAGGTAATCGCTTGAATAAAAGGAGAATATAAAGAGAACGTAAATTTTTGATAGATAGAATGACCGGCAAAGATTGCCGGAATCATTATTTGTTCATAATAGGTGGGTAAAGGAGGGCGGTATTGGGGTTACAGGAGCCCTGCAACCCAGAGGATTCGGCCTAATATATTGATGTCTTTGATGTTATCTTTTGCAACGGTCATGTCACAATATTCAGGGCTGTTATTGTCAGAGTGTATGATTAAAGAGCCATCATAATTTAAGTGAATACGTTTGATAATGAGCTGGTCTTCGATGCGAATGGCATAGATTTTACCATCTATTATTTTGCAATCAGACAGGTCAGTTAGCACAACGTCACCACTTTGAATGCGAGGTGCCATTGAATCACCTCTTGCCTGCAGAACGACCAAATGCTCTGGGTTTAAGCGAAGGCTCTCAACCCAGTCTTTGCGGAAATAAAGCTCATCAATGACTTGTTCATCGTCGACAAATGAGCCATGTCCAGCAGACAGCTCAACATTAAACCGACGAACCTTTAAGTAGTCACTCTCAGGAGGGTCTTCATTGGGCGTGTCTTGTTTTACCTTCGATAATAGGTCCGACATGTTGGCGGTCATGGTGCCCATGTTGGCACCATATAAAATCCAATCTTGTTCACATTGGAGAAGTTTGGCGAGCTTGCTTAAATTCTTACCGCGAGGGTTTGACTCACCCCGTTCCCAATTAGTAATTGAGACCCGGTTTACGCCAATTGCATCGGCAACTTGTTGCTGAGTGTAGCCAAGTTCCTTGCGGCTGCGTTTGATTCTACTTGAAGTCGTTTCAGTATCCATGAGAACAATCCTATGTTCAATCGCTTGTGGATGTCAATTATTCTGGGTGTTTTTAAAGTAAAGTTACGCTACAATGTGCGCCGGATTGACATGATTACGACAGTGCAAGCTAGGAGAATGGCCATGATAGGGCGCGAACAATGTGATGAGTACTGGGCTATGTCGGATTTATTGCCCTTAGATGCCATTCTTGAATACTGGTGTAAAACAGATGAATGTCGCCAAGCTAAGAAGCATGCAATGTTAACGGCTATTGAACGGGGAGATATTGAATACAAGAGGCGAGACGGTAAAACGTATGAAGATCCGATCTATCAACTCTATGGGAACAACAACTTACTGGTTGATCGAGAATCTTTCCTGCTGTGGGCGAACAAGTTATCTAGTGGCGCAGATGTAAAGAAAGTCAGTGTTGCGCTACAAGGGAAGGTAGAGACAACTTATCTGAATACCATCGCGGTATTGGTCGAGGCGCTGCAACACCAGTCAGCTAACCCTGTGCAAAAAATGACGAATACATCGATCATTGACCAAATTATTAAGAAATACCCATCAGTGCCAGGGTTGTCAAAGCGTAGTCTTGAGGCAAAATTTGCAGAATCAAAGCGTTCTTTGAAAGCGACAAGCTGAGAAAACCGACAGGAGGGGCAGGTGTTAAATATTGATTGTGCAATAAAAGAAGTAGAAGCGAATAAAAGCTTAACGGGGTGGGAAGTGGAGGAGGTGATACTTGATCTGATCTTAAGTGAGGTTGGTATGGCCATTCCAGATAAAAGCACAAAAGAATATGATCAGCTAAAGCAAATTGTCGAAATTGCTAATGGTATGGATTTTGATATGGGGAAGTGTTTGTTTTGGGCTGATGAGTAGAGTTTTTCTCAATGTGGGTGATAGGTGGTTTTTAGCGATAGCGGTCATTTTGGATGGCTAGTCATCCGGCTCGTTTGATCATAAGCGGCCAAGCCCCGTCATCTAGGCACTTTTAATATCATAACAAAGCGGCCATTCCTTATGTTATATGCTTTAACTCAAGTGCCAATTTCCAGTTTTTTTAATTCTGCAGTTTATAATTGGAATCAGTCACTCTGGTTCACTGTTATATTGCGAATAAAACTATATTCCAAATTGCAATGTTAATTATTAAATTATATAATATTAACATTCAAAGAATTCCAACGAAGAACTAAAAAATAAAGGTTGTACCAATCATGAGCGCAAGTGACATTAGAGATGGAATTGATGATTATGTTGCTTCTAGGAAAGGTAT
>JABHGC010000047.1 GCA_018672285.1 Methylococcales bacterium | reverse complement strand
GGTTCATAAATGAGTAGCCTTGGCTGTTTGTTTGTGCTGTTTTGTCGCACTCATTATAACTAATGAGGCCAGGCATTCTCTTTTTTTTTTCGTTATTTATCAATAAAGACGCTTACTTTCAGACTTTTGCATCTACCTCTTATAGCCAGAACATTTTACCTTAAGGAACACAAGTCATGGCTCAAGCTTTGGCACTCGTTGTAGACGACGAACCTGACATTTGCGAACTCATTGAGATCACACTCGCTCGCATGGATATCGAGGCTAAAACCGCTTTTGACGTTGCCACGGCTAAAGACCTACTCAGCCAGTTCCATTTTGATCTCTGCCTAACAGACATGCGCCTACCCGATGGCAATGGCATTGAGCTTGTTGAACACGTTCAAACCAACTTCCCCAAGCTACCAATTGCCGTCATCACCGCTCACGGCAACATGGATTCAGCCATTCAAGCTTTAAAAGCTGGTGCATTTGATTTTGTTTCTAAACCTGTTGATTTACAGTTACTCAGAAAGCTAGTCGATGCCTCATTAAAAGTATCCACACCGTCAGACATGCCGGACAGAAGAAGTCGAGATACCATATTAGGTGAATCTGAACCTGTTAAAAAAATTCGCAACACCATTGTAAAGCTTTCCAGAAGCCAAGCCCCCGTATTTATAAGTGGTGAATCAGGCACAGGCAAAGAGTTAGCCGCCCATGCCATTCATGACAAAGGCCCTAGAGCTGAAGCCCCTTTTATCGCAGTGAACTGTGGCGCCATACCACAAGAGTTAATGGAAAGTGAATTCTTTGGCCATAAAAAGGGCAGCTTCACGGGCGCAACCAGTGATAAAAAAGGCCTATTTCAAGCTGCAGATGGCGGCACTTTATTTTTAGACGAAGTCGCTGATTTACCGCTGCACATGCAAGTGAAATTATTACGTGCGATTCAAGAAAAAAGCATTCGCCCTATTGGTGCAGCACAAGAAATTAGCGTGGATACCCGCATTGTGAGTGCGACCCATAAAGACTTAAATGCGCTAGTCGCAAAAGATGAATTTAGGCAGGATTTGTATTACCGAATCAATGTTATTGAGCTGAACATTCCATCATTGCGTGAAAGAAATACCGACATCCCATTATTAGCTGAGCACTTTATGGGGAAAATTTCAAAAACCTTTGACTGTGAAATACCAACACTTGCCAAAGATGCCATACAAAAGCTTCAAGAGTATCCATTTCCAGGAAATATTAGAGAGCTAGAAAATATTTTAGAGAGGACAATGACCCTGGTGGATGGTGATGTCATTCATGCTGAAGATATCCAACTGAATAGTCGTGAAGCCATAGCTAGCAACCAAACAATTTCTAGCCCTGAACCATCAAGTTCAGCAAAAATAGATGATCCAGTAGATCCTAACCTTTCAATGGAAGATCATCTTGAGGAAATGGAAAAACAAATGATCATGAAAGCTTTAGAAGAAACTCGGTGGAATAAGACTGCTGCGGCTAAAAAGTTGGGGATTACTTTTCGAGTTTTGAGGTATCGGTTGAGTAAATTAGGGTTAGATAAAGAGTGAAATTTATCTGCAAATAGAAGGACGAAATTGTGGTAATAATGTACCACCAGTACAATCCCAAACTATATTTCCAGTTGGCGGAACCCCTGGTACCAAATTGTTGACACCAGAATCAAGAGGAACAACTACAATTGTACCATTACCTGCTGCTTGAGCATATGTAACAGTGATTGTCCCATTAGCGGCACTCACAGTAACGTTACTCACATTAACTGTAGCTGTAGGCGCAACAAACCCTACCGTTAAATTCGCGCTAGCCACTGCATTCTCAGTCACTAATGCTTTAGCACTGTCAATAAAGAGCAAGCCTTCACTAATCCTTCCTCTAACAGTATAGTCTTGATAGGCAGGAAGAGCTATTGCTGCGAGTATTCCAATAATTGCAACCACAATCATTAACTCAATCAAAGTAAAACCAGCACTAATTTGATTTTTCACCACAATCACTCCTGCTACAGACCAAGACTACGACTAATCACGTAATAGATCTAAGCTTATGGACGACACTCAGACGGACGAAATTGAGGAACTAATGTGCCACCAGTACAATCCCAATCAATTGAAGATGCAGGTGGGGAACCTGCAACTAAAGCAGCATTAT
>JABHGC010000098.1 GCA_018672285.1 Methylococcales bacterium | reverse complement strand
CAGCCTCAGTTACTGAATTATTAGGATCTGTAATCCACTCCTCATCAACTATAAATTATTAATCATACTTTCCTTTGCGAATGCCTCCAAAGTGTTTAGCTGCCATAGAGAACAAGCTCCACTTTGACCGCTTTGTTGCAACACCAGCCAAAGTGAGGCTCCTACTAATATTTACCTCTCCAAAATTCACTCACACTTCTCCGAAACATAAGAGTTCGAGTTTCCCTGAGAACCCGTAATTAATCCATCACGCCTACACTCCCAAGGGCTCACAGGGTCTAATTTGTCCCAAGCATTAAATAGCTGCTTTTGAGACTTCGACAGTTTCAACTTATATTTTTTGGCCATGTAGAAGTAAATGCGAGAAATATCCCCTCGAATGCCTTCAGGTGGCTCAGCTTTTCGACCTTTAAAGTCTACTTCAAAGTCACAGGCTCCATACTTTCTAGGTTCCCCAGGAACCATAGCAAACCTGAAGTTAGACCTATCACCGTTTAATTCGCCTACAGCTGGCACTAAGTTGTGAAGGTCAGACTCCATAAGCTTAAAGACCCTGTCACTCTTAGAGCAGTTCTTACGGCCTCCAGATTGCCAACAACCTCTTTGATGCCCAAAGACCCACGCAGGCATCACATGTTCCCACTCTATTCTCTTAGCTCTAGCGTTATTCTTACCTTTCTTTGTGATAGGGACACGAGCTTCATAACCACAAAATTTAAACCTTGGCTCTAATTTGTTTCTCTTACGAGCATTAGGCTTAAGATCGCAGTTGCAATAAAAGGTCTTAAGATGCGTTTGGTAGAGTTTGTTTGCTGTTGATTTTGCAGAACTGAAAGATTTTGGGTGTTCTGCAAATACTGCAGGCGTATGCAGTAGCGTTAAGGTTGTTAAAACTACAAGGAGGCTGTGAGTAATTTTCATAGGGTTCTTTAGATACTTCAGGCGTTTGTAAGGGTCATAAAAATACCACAAAAATATGAAGAGGTATTAATAAAGGACCAATAGAAGCCCTTCTGATTTTGCACCATCCTGAAACGATCCACTCGTTATCATGCATAAAAAGTGTGCCACCACAACAAACCACTAATTTTGTGATATTATTATGACCTTAAATTTATAAGGCAGGCGCAAACCCGATGAGAGTTTCTTTATACCTATTTATGTTTGTTGGATTCATGCTGCCTTTTTCAGCTTTTGCATCTGTAATCACTTTTGAAAATAAAGTCATAGATCGATTGGACTTAGCTGGTGTGCAAACTGAAGGAGATGTTAGTTACCAGGCTTTCGGAGAAGCTTTCGAGTTAACCGATCGAAATCAGGTAAGTAACAGCTTTTTGGCTACTAGATTTAACCTAGAGAATCCTGTTCTTGGGGATCACATTGACTTCACTATGTCTGGACATTTGTTTAAATTCGTACAGTTAGACTTTGCCTCATCACCCTTTAATGACACTGATGATGTGACAGTCAGAGGGTTTCTTAATGATACACTGGTAGGTGAGGTGCTCATTGATCTTGATTCACCTGACAGGTTTGAATATTTAACTGCCTTGTCGACTTTCTCCAGCCCAATTAACTTACTGTCAATCGAAATAACTAGAGTAGGCAATGGTGGAGGAATCAGGCTTGATAATATCGAGCTGATCTCTGCTGTTTCACTCCCATCATCTCTATCTATGTTCGGGCTAGGGATGTTGCTCTTTGCTGCCAGAAAGCGGGATAAGCTGGTTAACAGCATGACGAAAGAACCTTAATAACTGGTCAGGGACATGGAGGGGTAAAAAATACCCCCATCCTTTGAGTGCAGCGGTAATTTTAGAGGTTACAATTAAGCCAATTACTCAACAGAGTTAGATGAGGCGTTGGTCATCCAAGGAAAAACTTTGAAATATATAATTATCTTGCTAGCTTTTTTTTTTGCTCCTTCAGTATGCGCAGAAATAATTGATATTACCCCAGGGGGTGTTATCGGCACTAAGCCAGTAATTCTAGGTGCTCTTGGCTGTTCTGGTTTAATGGAATCGGACACTTAGATAAGGGATAATAGTATCAACTAAAGTGACAACAATGCGTAAACACAGCCATAGTGTTGCAGATAATATTCTTGATCAGCAGTTTGACCCAAGCCGGCCAAATCAAGCTTGGGCTGGTGATGTCACATACCTAAGGACTGCCGAGGGTTGGATGTATCTAGCAATCGTAATGGATCTTTATTCAAGAAGAATTATTGGCTGGTCAATCAACAAACGAATGACTGTTTTTTTGGTTAACAAGGCTATGAGCATGGCTATTAATACTAGGCAACCTAATAATGGTGTGATATTTCATAGTGATAGAGGTTCTCAGTAGACGAGTAATAAATTTCAAAGACTGTTATCAGAAAATGGTTTTATACCAACAATGAGTGGTAAGGGTGCCTGCCGGGACAACGCAGTTGTAGAAAGATTTTTTGGCAGTTTAAAGCATGAGTGGCTTCTAAATGTGTACCACTTAACACGGGACGGTATGAAAAAAGGTGTGCAGGCGTATATTAAATATTACAACCATATTCGACTGCATACTGCTAATGGTGATCAAACGCCAATTAACTACGAAAATTCCTTAATGAAAGTGTCCGGTATGAGTTGACCAGAACAACACTTTAGGTGTCATCAAAAATAAATAAAATATGTACTTCAATATCTAGAAATTCAGCGATTTTCTCTAGTCGATCGAATGTTACTCCATTTATGCCACGCTCAATATTACTGATGGAGTGTGTTGTCACATCAACGTATTCAGCCAGTCGCTCTTGGGTAATTGAGCGTTCCAAACGTAGTGCTTTTAATTTTGCGCCAAATTTTTGCTTAAGGTTTGCCATATTCATGCCTTATTTCAAGGCACTAGACTACTAATATTGCATTAGAACTCTAACAAAGTTAAACTTACACAAAGTTTAACTTTGGGCTGTGGTTACACGTGAATTAACATTGTTCACTATGCCCTATTCATTATCGGAGTGATTCCAATACTATGGTGACTGGAAAAAGACGAGCGTATAGCCCTGAGCTAAAGGCCCAAGTGGTTTTAGAAGCATTGCAAGAAAGCGGGAATGTTTCCGATTTATCAAATAAACACGGCATTCATGCAACGCAAATACACCAGTGGAAAAAAGTTGTTTTGAACGGATTGCCGGAAATTTTCAGGCAGAATAAAAAGAACTCAGTTAGTTATGATGAAAGTTTATTGATCGGCCAATTGTTTGAGCAAATTGGTCGGCTTACTGTACAGCTGGAACAACTCAAAAGATTCTGATGAGAGAGTATCGGTGCAAATATTTGGTTAACTTTTTTAATTGATATTGCCAGATTGAATCGCCTTATAAGTTAACGAATTTTTAATTCAGACTAGGAAGTATCCTCGGAGTCATCGATCCATTTCCTAGTTTTGGACCATTACTAATACAGTATCCCCAGCGATAGGAAGTTAGATCAGTTAGCGTTGCTTTTGTATTATTTTTTGCTGGCCTCTTGATGCTTTTTAAACCAGTTTTCCAAAGATTTTTTATGGAATTTAGGTTTACAGGGAATGACTACATGATTGGTATAACTAACTCCATCATCTTGTGAAGAGGTATCAACAAGGCTTTCTATTGTAGCGTGATCCCTTATACAATCTAAGTAGGCATCCTTACAGCTAAACTTTAATCTTTCCCCTGCCGCTTTCACTGCGAGTGTCACACCCGCTATGTTAAACGAATACTGCTTAGCAAATGGACAAAACAAACGATAAGCAGCCATTAAAATAATCAAATTTGTAACTTTGGCTTAACATTCAAAAAAGTTGGCTGCTAAATATGAGTATTTCCCAAAAAATTGAAAAAGAAATTTTTGAGATGTCTTGTGGTCAAATTTTTTCATATAGTGAGTTAGCTGAATATAGAAAATCACCTCAAGCAGTTAAAAAAATAGTAAGTAGATTGGTAACGGAAAATAAATTAACAAAGTTTCAAAAGGGTAAATTCTATAGAGCTAAAAAAAATGTCTTAGGTTTTGATTTAAAACCATCAGATTCGGAATTAATTCGCCGGGAATTATATGAAAATAGAAAATTAAAGGGCTATATTACAGGAATGACACTATATAATAGGCTTGGCTTAACAACTCAAGTACCAAGAACAGTAAAAATCGCTACTAATAATAGTTATTCTCGGCCTACAAATCATGGAACAATTAGTATAAGGAAAGTTAAGGTAAGTGCTCCCATTCTTGAAAGTAATGTTAAACTTTTACAGTATTTGGATGTTTTAAAAGATATTAAAAAAATTCTGGGTAGTGATATAAATGATTCTATTTTTATTATGTCGCGCATAATAAACGATTTAAATAAGTCTAATGCGACGAAACTTGCAAAGTTAGCAACTAAATATTATGGGCCACAAGTTCGATCTTTATTGGGATTAATCTTTGAAAATACAGGTAGTAAGGATATAGAGAGTTCTTTGTATGAAAATTTAGCAAGAAAATTAAAAAAGACACTCAATCCGGTGACAAGATATAAATTAAATATTAATTCAAAAATATGGGCCAATGCTAAAAACTGGAGTATTCATTGATAGCTGCCGGTTATATGTTGCTCTGGCCATGACTCAAAAGAACCCATTGGAGTCAGTCACGGATTTGCGAGCTATGCCTGATTTTGTCTCAAAGCAGACTTTTTTGAGTTGAGTTTTGAGCCAAACGATAATCGAAGATTATTTATCTGTAAATTGCTCAACCAATCTTTTGCGAATAACTGGAAGGCTGAGCTATTTTATCAAATTGATCAGCGTTCCTGATGCCTTCTTCTCAGCTATTTGCTCACCCAATTGCTCTCGTAACTCCAAAATCTCTATACGCTGCTCTTCGAGCTGATAAATTGCTCCGAGGTGCTTGGCCAAAAGGTTGTCATACCATTGTTTGTATTTATCTCTCTCTTTCTTGAGCTTATCTATTCGAGTTGCCTGTTTGAACTCCTTAGACTGCTCTGCAGCCTTACCAAACTGTTCAGCCGCCTGATCGATAGTTGCCACCAGTTCTCTATGTCGATCAAGTCCTCGTCTTATACTGCCTTTCTTTCTGCCTGCTTCGACGGCAACGCCATCCAAGGTGGGCTTGACACCATGTTCAATCAGACGATTTAAAGCATCAAGAAATTCAATGATAGCACCGGCCATTTAAACAGCCCTCCCGTTGTCGTCAATTTTCTTTAGATATCTTTTTCTCATCTGTTTAAATTCCTTATGCCACGTACTAAATAGTTTGTATTCACGTTTACGGCGATCAAATCTTTCCATTGTGTTGCTCGTATTTTTAATACCGAAATTTAGCATTATGATTAATTCCTGAATTTCAGTGCGAAACTCGAGACGATCAGGGTTCAGGCTGCCAATGAGATTCGCCTGATCTTTTATCGCATTCGCGAGTTTTTCAGGTTTAATGTCAGCATCCTTGCACTCCAGGCAGGCGGTTACACTGCCCAGCGCCTTGTTCTTACACGGGGTAAGCGTCTTGCAGCCTCCTAAGTGAGTTTCAGTGTAGGACAATTCACCACGTTTAAAGCGCTTGATAGTTTCGGGGCGATCTTCTTCGTGGATGGTATTGTAAAACTCCTGATTGCGCTCTGCGTAGGTGGCGCTGGCCCCAAAGAGCTTGCCGTCGAAATTAATCACTTCGTTGATAAAGCCGAACGCTTCAGCTTCATGTTTCGTTTGGTTGAAGTAACTGGCAAAGCTGTCCTTGTTTTTCAAGAATGGATTGGCTCTGCCGCTACCATTGCTGTAGTAAAAGGTTTGGCTATCAAACAAATGATGCAGCTGGTTCTTCATGTCCACGAGTCGAACACCTGAGGCTGAAGCGAAGAAAGCAATAGAACGCCTGAAGAACTGTAGCTCGACGGGAAACGGCTCTCCAATGGCAAACTTCGGTTCGCCTTCCCATTTCCGGTGAGGATCGATCATTTTTAATTCATTAAAATCAGCTTTGCTGATTAGGTATGAATTGGTGAACACAGGAGTCTTTTTAACCGTCTTAGATCGTTTATCTATCTTACCATTGTTGCGCAAATAAAGCGGTGACAGTTCCGGCGTCATTCCATTATTCGGAATAGCTTTAATGGGCTGTCGTTGATTGCGAACATAATATAAATCAGCGATGTGCTTGGCCGTTTGAAACGCCCGATAGCCATACTCATTGGTTACCCACAGTTCAAATGGTGGAACGTCTGTGCGTTTTTTCACGGCAAAGCCATAAATTAACCAATATTTAACACCGTCAACGAGCGTTTCTTTGCTTCCATAATATGGCAATAAAATAGCTTCAGTAGGACGCATGCCAGTGAACATGATGATTATGTCCATGCATACTCGCTGAATGTAGTTAATGGCTTTTAAAGCGGAATCTTTCTTATACTCTACGTTAAAATCAAAACCGTTGCCTTGAGATTTTAACATGCTGATATTGAATTTATGGTTTAGAAAATCACGCGCCAACGGGTACTTTTTAGCCAGGTCATAATTGGTTGGATAGGTTACTATTAACTGATCAAAACTCGTGCTGCAGTATTTTCGGCACTTATTTTTTTGGGATATAAGCGGCCTCCCGACCATTGGGTGCAAATCAATCTCGGCTTGCATTGCCAGTAATTCATCCAGAACAGGCAACAAAGCTTCGTACTCGGAGATGGTGTCATGGTATATGGTCTTGAGTATACGACTGGGAATCACAGGGTTTTGTTTGCTATCAGCTTGATAGTCCTGAGCAATCTTTCTTAAGCCCGCATAAACGCCTTTTCCTAACGGACTGTAGCCATGTTCAAAGTCTTCTGCTTCTCGCATGAACTGTAGGCACTGTGTGATTTGCATTATGTTAAGAGCATAAAAAGGCATCTCTTTGATCAGCTTAATGATTTGAATGCCGCCTTTTGTATTGAAGAGTGTTTTCAGCGCCGTCTCTTCAGTCTTGCAAAATTCGGCGAGACGCTTTAGCAAACAAAAATAATAATAGTAACGATGTAAACTTATCTGATGACTGGTCGTTGCCAGCATCAGAAGTTTTAAAATGGTTTTAACTTCATTGGCCAGCTTTTCGTCGAAATTGAAGCGCAGTGTGTGACACGCTGAAGTAGCATTAGCCAAGGCTGAGAAATCCCAAACAGGGTCTTTAAAACGCGAGGCAATACTGCCATCAGAATATCGTGAAACAACGGCATCAGGGTCAAATCCGCCTTGCTCGTTAAAGGCGTGTGCCGAGACCGGTGGTGGTAGTGGTATGTTTTTTGGGTTTTTGATGTTTAGCGATAACTCTGTATCCGTACTGTGCTTAATGAATCGGACTTTCATTTAGTTATCTCCAATGAGTATTTCCAAGCGATTCAGTTTGTCCAGCCAATAATTGTCGAGGAGTTCTTCAGTAAATACTTGGTCTTTGATTTGTGTGACCAGTGCTTTTTTTTCCGCTGAAATCGCTTCAATTTGCCCAAGCAAATCCTTAATGCGTTTGATGACTATTTCAAAAAGCTCATTGAAGAAAGCGATATCATGGGCTCGGGTTGCCCCCTTGTTGATATAATATAAAACGCTAAAGAGTTTTCGGATATCGATGGCATCTGCATGAACGCAAAAGTGCTTGCAGAAAAAACAGCCTTCTTGCTGGGTGCAATTTGCTTTGATCGGTGCATTAGGTAAAGGGGCAGGCTGTGATCCGCCGTTTTTACAGCTTCCGACAGCAGTTTCTATCTTGTACTCAGCACTTTTTCGGGTGACCTTGATCTGGTTGCCGAGCGCATTAAAAAAGCTGCCTATGGACTTTATGTGGCTTTTTTGAGTGCCAGCGGCATAGTGCTTGATTATGGTCTTAGGGTCATTCTGTAGGACTTGTGCGGCAACTTGCGGGTCATCGGTTGCAGTAAGGATGCTGTCTGAAGCGTTGGCTCTGGCTTGGTGGGCGCCAAGTTTAGGTATCTCAGGGAAGCAGTTATGTAAATAATCACGTTTACTAGAAATTAAACTTGTAGTAAATGGAAACAGCCTGGCATCCGCTCCTCCGTTGAGATAGTAATGGCGAAGTTGCAGATACTGCTTAAATTGAGGCAAAAAACGATTGCTCAACGTCACTTCAACAGGTTCATACCCCTTCCTGTTTTTAATGGAACCCAGATAGATGCTGGGCTCTTTTGTGCGCTCAAGATCAGATTGGTCTTCGGTTTTTAATAGCGTAATGGTTTTGTTACCCTGCTTGCCTTTCTGAATGAAATATCCGCCGTACCAAGGAATGTCCAGTGCAGGTTGCTGATTCATCGCGGTCATCGAAAGAAAAAGATCAACAAAGCATGTACCGGCATATTCGGCCATGTTTTGTTTAAAAATAGAGTAATCTTTATTTTTGACTCTTAAACACTTGTGGATACTGTACCAAGAGTCATGGGCCTGCTTATTGCTTACGTGATTAACACGCTCAAACCATTGTTTTTTAGTTATTAAAGCGCCTATGTTACGATCAAACCATTCTTTGGTAAGGTGTCTTTCGAAGTCTTTGCCACGAGGGAAAGGGTGTCTTCCTCCTATCCAAGGAGAATATCCGAGCCAGATCGTATTGTTCTCCTCACCACAGGCTGCGGGGACCTTTAACGGGTAAGGAAGGGGTTTGTTGTTAACTAATAGATCCACCACGCTTTCAAAGATGCCTGTGCGAAGCCCCAGCGCCAACGCCTGGTCTTCGGGAAGTAGAGGTATAGTACCCCCCTTTGTCTGGTCTGTGTTTGCAGTGATGTTGTAATCAAAAGTGTACAGTTCAGTCTCGTCAAAAATAAACTCGGCAAATCTAAAAACGGTACTGGCGCTCCTGTGTTTATTTGCCGACCCAAGCTTCTTGTTAGCGTTTAAAACTGCAGAATAACGCCTGGCTGCCTCTTCGTAATTGTCGCGGTTTTTAGGGTCGAAATAGTCTATATCCGACTGACCAAAATAAAATTGAAGGAAGGGTAATAGATGTCTGGTATTGTTGTATAAAGTTACCTGGCTGATAGAATTTGCGCGGTAGGCGATATATTCAATAAGCTTTTTGATGAATGCAATACGTCTTTCATCCAAAGAGTTAAGAGTGACTTTGGTGACAAAATTACCTTGGCTATTTTTTATTACGTTACAGGCATTGCCATTTTTATCGAGTTTGCGAATCGTATAACAATGCGAGCCGATATCTATCGTTGTATGTTCCAACTTGATGATGCTGGATTGTGGTTGATAGACCGCGGGTAATTGGATCTTTTGCGGATTGGAAAAGTCAATAACGTTGACATTTCGTGCAATATAATCAGGCATTTTCAACACCTGCTGACATTTTGTTTTTTAATTTAACAACATTCGGATCAAGCTTGCTCAGCGTTTTGCCAAGGAGTGCATCAATTCGATCTAAGAGTGTGTTTTGATGCTCTTCGATAACCATTGCTGCCTGCTCGTTCTTGGTGTGATAATTAATGTAGGACTTTGTGGTCTTCTGATCCGCATGATTCATTCTCGATTGCACGAAAGGCAACACCTCGGAGCCTGTCATCTTTTTTTCATCAACGAGTTTGTTACAGGCATCAACAAGGTTCATTCCGAAGGTGGCCCGAAGGTCGTGAAACCGAAAATGGTAGTGCTCACCAAACGCCTTTTTCATAGGTGGTAAGAGGTGTTGCTTGATAAATTTACGAACAGAGTCCCCGTTGCGTAAGTTCGTGCGCACTTGAGATTGGTCGGCTTTGTATAGATCTGATTTACTGTCGTAAAACGGATGGCCGCGGTTGCTTAAAAACAAGTAGCATTCCCACATCCTTTCTTTGGACGGTTTAATATTTCTTAGCTCACAATATTTTTTAAAGCGGTTTTTGCTTCGCTCTGAATGGCTATAGGTTGCGAGTTTTTGATGTACAAATGAAGGTATAATCAAGGTTTGCTTTTTGGAATATTTCGAGTCCACAGACGTTCCATGACCGATAGCAAGTGGCACAGATGAATCAGGATCAGTTATGACGCGAAAACATTTATGACGTAACGTTAAGATGGATTGGATTCTCGCACCGGTTGTCAGTGCAAAGAGAACTATAAGCAACATTTCTGTATTCTTATTAGTCTCTAAGATGTTGAGTAATGCTAGTTGCTCAACTGGAGGCAATGGGCGGAGGTGTCCATCATCGACGATGATATTTTCGGAAGGCAGTTCTGATTTAGAATACGTTTTGATGCGGGCATCATGAGAATTAACCAATTTATGATCAATATTCCCGCTACGTGTGACATATGAGATAAACAGCGAATCATTGTTGAACGGACGATGTTTAAAAATATAGCCGTAATCATCAACTAGCCAACGATAGAAACGAACGACATTGCCAATTTTATTGTTGGCAGTTCTATCGGTAATTTCACCGTCACGGACAGACGCTAGAAGTTGGTCGCGAAAACGAAATATTGGCTTCTTCCTTTTGCTGAGCGTGTCCAGGAGAGGGTCAATATCATCGCTTATGGCGAAATCATAGAACTCCGACAGGTGAACAGCGTATTTCTGAATGCTGGCAGGGTCTGATACTTGATATAAAGTTAAATGTGTAAGGTAGTAGCAAGCCAAATCCCAGGGCAGTCCATTCTTACCTATAACAGTAGGTAGACTTTTGGCTGTAAAAGAGTGCGTAGCGTAGACTTTAAGTGGTTTTTCCCCAACTTGATAAAGTTCACCTGTCTCAGGATTATAAATATCGTATGTGGTTTCCAATTTATGATCGCTCAGTGAGCAAACTTCTTTTACGTCAAAATTTTTTAAATTATGTCTCATTTTTATACTTCTAATACCTGTGGGGACGCAGATATATTATCTACGAAAGGTAATTTAAAAGATACATTTTAGAGTAATACTTGAGAGAATATTACATAAGAAAAAGTCTTGAGTGATCGATGAACAAAACACCTTTGTGCGCTAAGGAGATTTCACCGGGTTTGGGTTTACTACCGCCGCCCACAAGCGCCACGCCAGAACTGGTGTGGTGAGGTGTCCTAAAAGGGCGCTGTAGCCATTGAGGCTTAAGTTGCTGGCTGATGGAGTAAATGGCGGCGACTTCGAGTGCTTCTTTTGTACTCATAAGCGGCATGATGCTTGGCAGTCTACTCGCCAACATGGTTTTTCCAGTACCTGGTGGCCCAACCATTAAAAGGTTGTGTTGTCCGGCAGCGGCAATCTCAAGCGCACGTTTTGCGTGTTGTTGCCCCGAGACATCTTGCATATCTAAAGGGTAATCGTTGCTTGTTTGTTTGTCTTCAAGTGTTGCAGGGGTGATGGCTTGAGTATTGGTTAGGTGAGCACATACCTCTAATAGATGTTCAGCCGGTATGATTAAATCATTGCCAACAAGGCAAGCTTCTTGTGCGTTTTCTTTGGGTGCTAGCAGTTGTTTACCTGCTGCTTGAGCAGCCATTGCCGCTGGTAGGGTGCCCGGTGTGTTGCGTAGGGCACCACTTAGGGCCAGTTCACCAATAAATTCTATTTGGTTGAGGTTGGTGCATTCAATTTGCTCTGTGGCAACCAAAATGCCGATGGCAATGGCCAAATCGAATCGACCGCCTTCTTTACGCAAGTCAGCGGGGGCGAGTGCAATGGTGATTCTTCGTGGTGGCAAGGTAAAACCGGAGTTGAGGAGGGCGCTACGAACCCGGTCTTTGCTTTCTTTAACGGAGGTTTCAGCCAAGCCAACAATGGATAAACCCGGTAGCCCATTGGAGACATGGACCTCAATGGTCACTCTTGGTGCGTCTATGCCTCGTTGTGCTCGGCTGAAAATGGTCGAAAGTGGCACAAAAAATTGCTCTGCTGGTGAATATTGCAGAATAAGATATTAAAAAAGTAATTGATTATCAAGTGCTTTTATTTTCTAAGTCAGACATTTTTTGCTCGAGTAAGGCAATTTTTTGTCGTGTTTTTTCTAAAACTTTGCTTTGAATATCAAATTCATCTCGACTCACCAGTTCTAAGTCGTTGAAAAGGTGTTGTAAACCTTGTTTTAAATTTTTTCCAAACTCTTCACGTAGTGAGCCTAAATTATTCGGTAGGCTGTTAGTGGCGTTGTTTATAAATTGCTGAATTGGGTCTTTTTTGTTCATACGAGTCCTTTTGGTTCAAGGGAAAAAGTTGGTTGCACCAAATATGTGCGCCGCGTATGGGTTGCACGATGTTAGTGCGCCCTGTATAGGGGATTCCCCCTAGTATCTGTCTATAACATATTGATATTTAATTATAAAAATTTATTGGCACAGTGTTTGCTCTTTGTGAATTATCGCGAACATAAGATGCAGCGTATTTGAATACGGTGAATGTCGCAATAACCAAAGGTCAATAGGAGAAACAGATGAAATTAGTGACAGCCATTATAAAGCCTTTCAAATTGGATGATGTGCGTGAATCGCTCTCGTCCATCGGGGTTACCGGTATCACGGTAACGGAAGTGAAAGGGTTTGGTCGACAAAAAGGGCATACCGAATTATATCGTGGTGCTGAGTACGTTGTAGATTTTCTACCTAAAGTCAAAATGGAAATGGCCGTCAATGACGAGCTTACTGATCAAGTCATCGAGGCGATTAGTAATGCTGCTAAAACAGGCAAGATTGGTGACGGCAAAATATTTGTTACTAATGTAGAACAAGCCATTCGTATTCGAACCGGCGAAAACGGTTCAGAAGCTCTATAAAGGGAGATTTTTATCATGGAAAATGTAGCAAATAATGTTTTTCAATTGCAGTATGCATTAGATACGTTTTACTTTTTAATGTGTGGCGCACTCGTCATGTGGATGGCAGCAGGCTTCTCAATGTTAGAAGCAGGCCTTGTTCGAACAAAAAATACCGCTGAAATTTTAACCAAAAACGTGGCGCTATATGCCATTTCTTGCATCATGTTTTTGTTGGTGGGTTATGAGTTAATGTATGGCGGCGGGATCTTCCTTTCAGGCATCGCGTTAGACGGTATTGAGCCTGGTAAAGATTTGGTTGAAGGTGTATTAGCTGAATCAGCAACAGCCGGCTTTGATGGTGGTGCGGTTTATTCAAATGCCTCTGATTTCTTCTTCCAAGTTGTCTTTGTAGCGACGGCGATGTCAATTGTTTCAGGTGCGGTTGCAGAGCGTATGAAGTTATGGGCGTTTTTGATTTTTGCGGTTGTGATGACAGGCTTTATCTATCCAATGGAAGGTTACTGGACATGGGGTGGTGGTTCTGTATTTGGTTTATTCAAACTGAGTGAACTATTCCCAGTGTTAAATGACGCAGGTGTACAAGTTGTAGAAGCTGGTGAAGCACAATGGACCGGTTTTGTGGATTTCGCAGGCTCCGGTATTGTTCACATGGCGGGTGCTGCTGCAGCGCTTGCGGGTGTATTGATCCTTGGCGCACGTAAAGGTAAATATGGTCCTGATGGTCAAATTAAAGCGATCCCTGGTGCTAATCTTCCTTTAGCGACTTTAGGTACATTCATCTTATGGATGGGCTGGTTCGGTTTCAACGGTGGTTCAGTACTTAAATTAGGGGATATCGGCAGTGCTAACTCAGTTGCGATGGTGTTCTTAAATACCAATGCTGCAGCAGCAGGTGGTGCGATTGCAGCATTATTGGTTGCTCGTCTGTTATATGGTAAAGCGGATTTAACCATGCTATTAAATGGTGCATTAGCAGGCTTAGTTGCGATTACTGCAGGCCCTGATACACCATCTCCATTGTATGCCACGCTATTTGGTGCAATGGGCGGTGCGTTAGTTGTCTTCAGTATCTTAACGCTTGATAAGCTCAGAATTGATGATCCTGTCGGTGCGATTTCTGTTCATGGTGTGGTTGGCTTCTTAGGTTTGATGCTAGTACCCGTAACCAATGACAGTGCAAGCTTTATGGGTCAGTTAATCGGTGCTGGTACAATCTTTGGTTGGGTCTTTGGTACCAGCTTAGTGGTTTGGATTGTGTTGAAAGTGGTTATGGGCATCAGAGTCTCTGCAGAAGAAGAGTATGAAGGTGTTGATATTTCTGAGTGTGGCTTGGAAGCCTATCCAGAATTCACGAAATAGAGTCCACAGCGACTTATCATTCAGTGAGTAGAAAGGCGGGTTTCGACCCGCCTTTTTGCGTTTTGAATTTCGTGACCGGCTTCATCGATTTTTCTAATAGATTGGTCTAATATTATAACTATGATGTCTGTTTATTGAGGAAAATCATTATGTTGTCTAAGTCGATCGCTTTTTCTGTATTGATGTGCTGTAGCACGGTTACTTTTGCGAAATTTTATCAATGTAATCAAGATGGTAAAATGGTGTTTAGTGATCGGCAGTGTGAAGGTGAGCAAAAAGAATTAACGATACGTACTAATAAAGCGGCGACGAATAAAGAGGGGACGACGCTGCAGCGACAACAAAAATATTTAGAAGCACAGGCAGATGAACGCGCCTTTAATAACAAGCAGGCTGAAGCCGATAAAAAAATTGCCGATAAATTAGCCGAGCAGTGTAAAAAAATGCGCGCTAACTTAACCGTGTATAAGGGTTCGGGCTTGGTGTACGAAGAAGTGAAAGGTAAGCGGGTATATATTACCGATAAGCAACGTGCTACGGATACTGAAAAGCTTGAAAAAGAAGTTGCACAAAAGTGTAAAAAATAATGGGGTACTAGCTTTTAATGGTTTTAATCATTGTGGCATATTGCTGCAATGATTTTTGTACAGACCGAGCTTGCTGTTTCGATTGAAAAGGCCCCATGTTGACTCGATACCATGTTTGGTTTTTGAGGCTGACTTCTTGAATAAAAACATCTTTGTAGTTTTGTAAAATCAACACACCGCGCAGTCCTTGTGCGGATTTTTTGCTGTTAAATGATTGAATTTGAATAATGTATTTTCCACTTGGCTTGGTTGCTTGCTGCACTTTTTTAGCGGTAGGTGGAATGACTTTGCTTTTAGGTTTTACCGGAGGCTGATACGTTGGTAAGGGCTCCTGCTTATCGAGCATGGTGTAAAACTCGTAGCTTGGGTTGTTAAGCGGTTTATTTGGTTTGGCAGGCTGCAGTGTTACTT
>JABHGC010000048.1 GCA_018672285.1 Methylococcales bacterium | reverse complement strand
TAATTGATGTGACACAGTCAGATTTGATCAAAAGCAATGATCAACATTCCCTACAGAGAAGGATTACCGGGAACAGCTCGTCCGTATAATGATCGGTTAACCGATCAAACTGGGCTTCGAGCTCACTATCATTCAGGCAAATAGCCTCACGAACAGCGACTAGGATAGATCGTGAGGCGCGAGGTAAGTGGATAATAGTTGAGGGTGCATTAGCACTCATATTTAAAGGTTTCAGTATTTTTGTTCAGATTGTGTAATGGTTTAATAAACCTGTAGGGTTTGATAGCCTATTAATATCACAATAGGATACGACATGACCAATACAACTCGAAAGCCCCGTACAAGCATCACGCCAGAACATGCGCATCCTCCCAAGCAACTACCTGAAAAAGTATAAACAAGGATAATTCGCATAACTGATAAGATCATTTTACTTGAATTCAGGCAATTTGATTCTAAATGAAAAGCATCTAGCTGGTATGAGTTTTATCCATGAAGCTGTTTTTGTCGCTAATGCACTGCTATAACGTTGTAAAACCTGTCAAATGGAAATGGAAATGCCAACGCCTTCTGCTGCTTTGATTAGTTTTATTGAAAATTGTGGGATGGATGGATTTAATCTCATCTCAGCTTACTTACAGTTGATAGACTGCTTGTTGCCGAAAATCAAATAATATCTTGACTTTGTGGCTTGGAATTCCTATTCTTTATTCTTTTGATCTAGCCACATTCATTGAAATCTCTTGATATACCTAAGATGCATAGTTTATCTGTTTAAGTTAACAGACCTATCAATTGAATCCTATCGGTTTAAAAAATCCCCGCATTCAAACTCAAAAAGTCCAAATACGAGGATTAAAAACACTTCTCAACCTTTTTCTACTGAAAAAAAGTTAACTCTTGTTTAACGTTATATTCTTGTATTCAATCTGCGAAAATACCGCGCTGGTACTGGTTAAGTATTGCGCCTCTTTTGCCGGAATATAAACGGCGTGAATGCGATATTTTCCCCAGTTAATTTGACCTGTTATCCACACGGCGCGGCCGCTTTTATCTAACGCAATTGGTTCTTTGACTTTTTCATCATTCAGATAAAATTGAACCCAACCTTGCGCAGCTCTATTGATACCGTTCCAGCGCGGTTTAACTTTAGCAACTAAACCAATATCTCTTTGGCTAGTGCCTAAATCTATCCGCTCGGTAATCCGTGTTGATGTTCCCCAACGTTCTAACATTTCTGTTTGTAGGTAGGTTTCAGCAAACGTTTTTTCGCCTGTTAATGCGACATCATATACACAGTTTTCGAACCGATTTTCATCCACTAAACCAGCACATGCGAGCTTGGCAGCTTCGGTTTCAATAGGTTTGTTAGATTCTATTTCTGGCACCTCACAATCGGGGTTGTCTTTTGGCCATCCTACTAATTCAAAATCATAAGGTGAGCCGCCAGCTTGATAGTCAAATAGAGAGGTAGTTTTATCTACGCGCCATGCATTGGCAAATGTTTCATTAAGATCAATATAGCGCTGCGCCGTTGAGACAGGTTTTGGCCCCATGGATGATCCGTCTGGGAGTTGTGGCAACCAGTCACCCACGCTGATGGCACCCAGAATCCCATCGTTCGCTTCAGCGTCTATCACGTTAACGTTCATATACCATTTGCCTTGGCTACTCCAGTATCCCGCTGTGGCCGTCATTAATTCACCGTTGGGGAACTCAATTTCTAGGCCATTTACAGATGAGCGAGACACTCGTCCACCAGAAGATAAGGTCACTCCAGTCGTCGTTAACGGTGTAATAACGCCGTCTATTCGTAAGTCTAGCTCGGCAGGATCTGGCGCTCCGTCTAAACGCGGTTGATAGGTGACTCGGTGATTACCAACTTGCGCGGCAACGGCGCTATTTACGCTAACGCATGTCGCCAATCCTGTATGGTTATTTGGCCCAGGGAAAAAAGTTGTAGGTATGGCGGATTGCCGCGTTTGCACCTCAAAGTTTACGTTATCTTTGAGTAATGTAAATTCACCGGCGGCATGAAAATCATAGTGCGTGCCGTCTGTGGTTTTTAAGTGCGGGTCGCCTTCAGCATTGGCGGGATCACCATCACAAAAATCATCGATTACGGCAACCAGTGCGGCATGGTCTACTTCAGATAGCACCCCGAATTGCGGCATAGTATTCACCGGGTTACCCGCAGCAATATTGATGGCATTTTTAAGCACCGCTGGGCAATATCCGTTTATCAATTCGTTAGATAGCTTAGGAAAGCGTCCGCCTAGCGTGCTATTAGTATGGCAACCAGCACATTGCACAGCTTCTGGTTGTTCAACCAGCGTGCTGATAAACTCATTTTGAGGCCAGTCAGCATGCACAATCGGGTCATACCATACATCGGCAGTGGTAGTAATTGTTCCGGCACTGGTGCCATCTAAGGCCGGATGACCGAGCGCCGTATTCGGGTGAATATTAAAGGGATTTTCGCCAGCATGGCATGCCGTACAAGTACCACCCGTACCACCATTTAAATCAGCGCCACCTAAGAAACCACTCAGTGGAACACTCGCTCCCACCGCAATAGGGTAATTAATCCCTGTACCGCTGTCACCTATTTCTTGATTGTCCCAAAAACAGGATTTACCGGTCTCTTTCCCCAAACAAATAATACCCAGTAATGGATAATTTCCGGCGCCGGTATCTTCGCGCGGTAAGGCAATACAAGAACCTAATGGCGAGGGCGAGTTACTGGAATAGACATAAGGTTTGGCGGTTAACCCATTACTGATGAACTCTTCGCTATCAGACAATGATCCTGTTGGCCGCCAGTCTGAATCTCCCCAGCCTGGTGGAGTGGGTACACCAGCATTTAAACATTCAGCAATATACGCAGCTCCGCTATTGCCTGTAGCGGTAAAGAAATCTAAATCATTTAAGTTGGGCAGCAATTCTTGCAGTTGTCCTGGAACGGTATATTCCGCTCCGAGTTTCGGCTCGAACAGTCGGGTACGCAAAGCTGCGCGCATGATTGTATTTTTACTTTTCATCGCGCCCTGGTCATCAAGCGCAATTGTTGCGATTAACCAATCGATGAGTGACGTATTAATAACGAGTTGCTCTTGCTCTTCTCCAAGTTTCCACTCGCTCACTTGTTCAAGTTGGCGGTTGTAAAGTTGTGTTTCGTTTTTGGTTAATTTTGCAGATAGTAACTCTAGGTAAAAATTTTGAGCTTGGGATATTAATGTAGCATTGAGTTTGATTTCATTGCCATCACGGTCGAATGCCATGCCGTGCCCAATAACGGCTATAGGGTCGATATTTTCATTTGCATATGGTCCAGAACTTACAAGACCAAATTCTGGGTACTTCACTCCAAGTTGTGCCTGCCACTTATCGCCCTTAAAGAAATAACAGGGGACCTTTAGGGCCGCTTTAGGGGTGTACTTAGCACAGTCCTTGTTGCCTGAATCAAAGGTTGCAGGCTTGATGCTGTCTGCATCTGCATTCCAAACACTCACTCCGCCCTTTTGATTAAATTCTGGTATTAGTGTCGCACTGTAAGTCTTACCTCTAAACGCAACGCAAGGAAAGTTCCAAACTGAAGAGTCGGCATCTAAACTAGCACAGGCACCGTACGCAAAAACTACTCCGCTGCCTCCCAGAAGCCCCGAAATCATTAAAAAACAAAATATTCGAATTTGTTTCATTTTTATTTCTCCAGTTAATTATTATTCTTATGGAAGCTAAGCACTAGGAAGCAATACAATCCCCATAGAAGACAGGTCCTTAGTGTTGATGTAAATTAGCTCTCGGGTGCCGTCCAACAAGCCGTCCAACTATTACTTACCAGGCAAATTCGCCCTAATAACCTGATATTACCTTACTATTCAGGCAAATCTTCCTATCTATTAAATTAGTAAGGATATTTGCCCTGATAAGTTGCAACAACTGTTCTCGTTTTTTCACCTAGTGTCT
>JABHGC010000049.1 GCA_018672285.1 Methylococcales bacterium | reverse complement strand
GTTCGCGGCAGTTCACAAATTAAATAGCCGGCCAAGAAAATGCTTAGGCTACAAAACACCTTATGAGGCTTTTGAAGAGCTCACTGGCATTAAACAAGAAAATTTAACCGGTCATGCACTTATGACTTGAATTCAGGCATTTCTTTGTGAGTGTTTGATGAAAGCTTTCACTGGATGCTTCAGCTTCACGTAAGTGCAATAATTTTTGATTAATTTTTTCCACCCAGTCGCTACCTGGTTGGGTCACAATACCGTAATTTTGTCGATTAAATAAGACAGGCAAAACATGAAAAATGGTTTGTTTGGCTTGTTGGTTTGCCTTATTCGCAAGGTAAACTAAACGAGGGCCATCATGCACTAATGCTTCTACTTTACCTGCCTTAAGTAGTGCCATACCTGCTTGTAAATCAGCAACGGGCTGTACTTCTATGCCCATTTTTTCTAAGTAACGCCTTGGGGCATCTGATTCAACGGCTGCAACTAAGCGATTTTTTAAATCCGCTTCAGTTTGAATGGTGCCTTGTACGGCTTTCTGTGTGAGTGTTGCTGTGACCACAGCCGTTAAGATACTTAATGAAATGAGGCCAATCAGGTGCCAGGATAAATCAATGGTGCGAGCGATGCCTTTGCTTTTAGGTGTCTCCCAGGTGAGTAACATGGTTAAGCCCCACCAGATGGCCTCATTGGTGCCTTTCCAATAACTTCTAGGGAATACGGGCTCTGGGTTTAAGCGGTCTATCCACAGCCGGCAATGGGCGGTGAGGATGAGCATAGCGGCAAAAATCAATACAATTTTGACGCTGAGTAGTTTGCTAAGCTCGCTAAATAAAACGGCAATGGGGTTACTGCTTTGCTGACTGGGTGTCACCATGATTTGCAGGCCTAACTCATACATTGAGGTCGAAAAATCTATTTTTTCTTCCCGTTCCGCCATAATGGTAATCGCGGCGATCCCAACGTCAATGTCTTTGTGTTCGGTTGCGCTGATGATCTCATTGGTGGTGTTGAAATACACCCAATGGGTTTGAATGCCCAGGCGCTGGGCAATGGCTTGCCACAAATCAATACTAAAACCTTTTGGCTTGCGCTCAGCTTCAGCTAGGTTTTGGTCAAACATGACCCACGGTTCTGAAGGTTTGATGCCAACACGAAACTCTGTTGCCAGCAAAGGGTTGGAAATAAAGCTCAATAACAATATGAGTAACAGGTGCCGAAACGGGTGCATTTTTTACATCCTTGTAAAGTGAGATAAATTTTTACACAGGCTAGCAGTATATTCAAATAGACTATTGTTATGATTTATCTGCCTTTTTTCGGCTATTTTATCGGTAAAATTGATCTCTAATTTTTGCGATGAGTGACCTTATAAAGGCTTGTTGGCTAGGGCGTTCTGAGAGAAAATATAGCTAACGTGGATGTATTAACGCTGAAACGTGTTATTTTCTACACCAATTTTTACACAATAAAATCTCATAGGTCAGGGTAAAACATGGATAAAGAAGCGCTTGTTTTTGAGGTCAACCAAAAAGGTTTTGATCAGTATGTGCTATTAAATTCACATAAAATTCCAGTGATTGTTGAATTTATGGGGGTGTGGTCTGGCCCATGTGTCGCAATGGATATTCTGTTTACAGGGTTAGCCAAAGAATTTCCTTCGCAATTTATTTTTGCAAAAGTAGATATTGAAGAGCAGCCTGAGTTAAGCAAAGCGCACCGAATTGAAAATGTGCCAACTGTTTTGGTGTTTAAAGAGGGCAAGTTGGCACGTACTGAAGTGGGTGAGTTAAAAGAGCCGGAAGCACGCGCGTTATTAAAGGATTTTGGTGTTTTTCATCAATCAGGTTTGATGCGTGAACAGGCGCGTGAAAAGCATCTAGCAGGGGATACATCAGGTGCTATTGTTCAGCTCACAGAAGCGATTAAAGCTGATCCTTCCAATACCCGAGTAGCTATGGATATGGTACAGGTATTTATTGATATTGGTGAGCTTGAACAAGCCGATGGTTTATTCTCTCGTTTGCCTGAATCAACCCATGAAACAGACATGGGGAAAGCGTTAAGCGGTCAGCTGACGTTTGCGAAACTGGCGGCCAAAGTAGATGACGTTGCAACGTTGCAAAAAAGACTGGCAGCAAACCCCGCTGATTATGACGCACAGTTCGATTTGTCGCTTCGCCAAATTGCACAATATCAATATGCAGAGGCGATTGAGACCTTACTGTCTATTTATAAAAATGACCCACATTATAAAGATGGTGCGGCAAAAGAAATGTTAGTGACTGTCGCCAATATGATTGCACCAACTAATCAAGAATTAGCACAGGACATTCGACGTAAGATTGGGAACTTAATTGCAGGATAGCTTGGTGTACGAGATCGGTTATTTTTTTGCTTTAAATAGTTGTATATAGATCGCTGCCGTTTGCTCATCAAATTGTCCTGCGGCTTGTGCGTTTTCTATGGCGAGTGTACAAAAAGCCCTCAACCGTTTGTTAAACATAAAACCTTCTACGCTATCTTCCATAGCAATGGTTAAGTGTTGTATGACCTCAAGTAATGCCTCTCTGGCTACTAAGCTTGAATCTGCACTACCGGGTGGGAAGTACTGTGCAATGTGGCTGCTGATGACTTCATGTAACACCTGCATTTGATCTTGTGAGCAAGTGATGGGAATGAGCTTCATGGTAGGGCTGTGCCGCACTTAACACAGTAATGGGCATTTTCATCATGGCCATGCTTTTGGCAACCGGTACATTCACGGGAATCCTTTTTGTTGCGGATCACATGCGTGAGCTCGGCGGTGAAAATACCCGTGGGTACTGCAATAATGGCGTAGCCGATAATCATGGTACAGGCTGCTAATGCGCGGCCTAAATCAGTACTAGGGTACATGTCGCCATAACCGACAGTGGTAATGGTGACAATCGCCCAATAAATACTGATCGGGATGCTGCTAAAGCCATTTTCTTCACCTTCGATGAGGTACATCATTGAGCCGAAGATAATCACGATGGTGCTCACTGTAAATAAAAAAACGATGACTTTACGTTTACTGCCCGCCATCGCTTTCATTAAGGTATTGGCTTCGCCTAAATATTGGGCCAGTTTTAATACCCGAAAAACCCGTAGTACCCTTAAGACTCGAATGATCAGTAAGTATTGTGTGCCCGGATAGAGTAGCCCTAGATAGGTTGGCATAATGGAAAGAAAATCGACAACGCCATAAAAGCTGAACACATATTTGAGTTTGTTTTTGACCAACATTAATCGAGTGATGTACTCGATGGTGAATATAATCGTAAAAAACCATTCAGCAAAATTTAACCATTGGCTGTAGCTGCTGCGAATACTTTGCACACTATCGAGCATCACCGCTAAAACACTG
Source organism: Methylococcales bacterium (assembly GCA_018672285.1). Lineage (GTDB taxonomy): Bacteria > Pseudomonadota > Gammaproteobacteria > JABHGC01 > JABHGC01 > JABHGC01. The sequence goes on along the minus strand of JABHGC010000049.1, from coordinate 444 downwards.
GCGATAATGCAGACCAATAATATTTCGTCAAACAGTTGTCCTGCGCGGCTGTCGGTGCCAAAAATGATATCGTAACCCTTGGCGCGCCAAGGTGTGTCAGGGCGGCCAAAACGATCTCGGTGAGCCATTCTATTTTGCCTTTAAATTGTGACTACTCACCTAATTTTAGCACTTTAATGAAGTCTCGCAGTATTGACTCAATAACCCTGCTTATGGGGCTGATAAGTTCCTTTTTCTTGCAGTTTTAAGATGATCATCTTAATCTATTGTTAAGACGGTCATCTGAATAACATAAGGAAAGAGTATGAGTGTGCCAAGCAAAGCTAAGGCAATCAAGCTGGCCAATCCAGCACAGGAAAAGTTTAACCAACAGCCTGTAACCGCGCTACACATGTTAGGAGGTAACAAATAACGTGAAGCTGTAGCAAGGGCAGTCGATCAGCC
>JABHGC010000050.1 GCA_018672285.1 Methylococcales bacterium | reverse complement strand
TTATTTAAAACAATTGATGAACGTGATACCGGTTAATCATATTGACCAATATTTGCGCAAACACACACACTTATTAAGGTAACGCTTATTTGCTGCTGATATAGGCATCCTTCAGACTCATTCCACTATTGGAAAATACTAATGGATTTTGCTTTTTGGGTTGTTTTTTAAACCGTTTTTTACTATGGGTTGATTAAACCCACTTGCGATCACCTGGCAAGTGGGTGTGAAATCCTTAGGCTTTACCTGTTTTTGCCCAAGTATCACGCAATGAAACCGTTTCATTGAAGATGAGCAGGTCAGCTGTTGCGTCTTTGCTATCTAGACAAAAATAACCCTCTCGTTCGAACTGAAAGTGGTCTTTAGCGGTGGCTGTTGCAAGGCTTGGCTCTACAATAGCTGTTTTGATGGTGGTTAGTGAGTTTGGGTTGATGGTGCTTAAAAAATCTTCACTCGCAGCGGGGTTTGCAGTGTTAAACAGGCGGTCGTAACTGCGGATTTCAGCTTTAATGCCTTTGCTGGCGGATACCCAATGAATGACACCCTTGACCTTTCTCCCTTCTGGGTTTTTACCTAAGGTGTCTGGGTCGTAGCTACATTTTAGCTCGATGATGTTGTCTTCAGCATCTTTAATCACTTCATCGCAACGAATGACATAGGCATTCCGTAACCGGACTTCTTTATCCAGCACGAGGCGCTTGAATTTTTTATTGGCAGACTCTCTAAAGTCATCTTGGTCAATATAGATTTCTTTGGAAAAGGGCAGTTGCCGGGAGCCCATTTCGTCATTACTTGGGTGGCAGGGGGCGGTTAATGATTCTTCTTGCCCGCTCGGGTAGTTGGTGATGGTGACTTTAAGTGGGTGAAGAACTGCCATTGCTCGAGGTGCGTGAGAATTTAAATGCTCTCTTACGCAGTTTTCCAAGACGCCCATTTCTATGATGTTATCTTTCTTGGTGACACCAATGCGGTCGGTAAAGTCGCGCAGGGTTTCGGGTGGGTAGCCGCGTCTACGCATACCTGCAATGGTTGGCATTCTTGGGTCATCCCAGCCTGAAACGTGATTTTCTGTCACCAATTTGTTTAATAAACGTTTACTGGTAATGGTGTATTCAAGGCTAAGTCTTGAAAACTCAATTTGTTGAGGGTGACAATCAATGCTGATGTTGTCGAGTATCCAGTCATATAGTGGTCGGTGGTCTTCAAACTCCAAGGTGCATAGTGAGTGTGTAATGCCTTCCAGTGCATCGGAGATTGGATGGGTGAAGTCATACATAGGGTAGATGACCCAGGTGTCACCTGTGCGGATGTGGTGTTGGCGCTTAATTCGGTATAGTGCGGGGTCTCGCAAATTCATATTGGGTGAGGCCATGTCAATCTTGGCACGTAAGATGTATTTGCCATCTTCAAATTCACCGGCACGCATTTTGGCAAACAAGTCTAAATTTTGTTCAACCGAGGTATCACGAAAAGGGCTGCTTTTGCCTGCTTCTGTTAAGGTGCCTCGGTATTCTCGAATGTCATCAGGGCTTAGGCCGTCCACATAGGCTTTACCCGCTTTGATGAGTTCAACGGCATAGTCATGCAGTGTTTCAAAGTAATCGGAGGCATGGTGTGTGGGTGCTTGCCATTCAAACCCTAGCCATTGAACGTCCTCAGCGATGGATTTTGCGTATTCATCACTTTCTTTTTCAGGGTTGGTGTCGTCAAAGCGTAGGTTGCAGCTACCTTGATACTGCTGGGCGATGCCAAAATTCAAACAAATTGATTTAGCATGGCCAATGTGTAAGTAACCATTAGGCTCAGGTGGGAAGCGGGTGTGTACCTTGCCATCATTTTTACCGTTCTCAAGGTCTTTATCGATATGGTGTTTGATGAAGTTTGCTGGGGCTGACGCTGTTTCGCTCATTATTGTAGTAATCCGTTGGTACGGTTGAGTATACCTATTCGCAGTGGGTATATCTGATGCCGAGCAGGGGATTATACGAAAAATTGATTCTGGCTGCTATGCTTAAACGAGTTCCCATATATTAAAGGCATCTTTTTGGACCACTCGATATTAACTGAAGTCATCGTTTTGCTTGCCGTCTCTGTGTTTATAGTGGCTACTTTCCGGCGCTTACACTTGCCTCCAATCATTGGCTATCTCGGCGTGGGAATGATCACCGGGCCGCACGGTATGTCGTGGGTTTCATCGACTCATGATTTGCATTTTATCTCAGAATTTGGGGTTGTGTTTTTATTGTTCTCAATAGGGCTTGAGTTTTCCCTGGGTAAATTATGGCAAATGCGCCATTCAGTATTAGGTATTGGTGGTGGCCAAGTTACAATAACAGCCGGTATTTTTGGTTTGATGACTCTGGCGTTAGGGTTGCCGTGGGAAACTGCCTTTGTGGTTGGTGGGGCGTTGGCAATGTCCTCTACGGCCATTGTCATTAAGCAGTTAAACGAGCAGGTTGAGTTGAACTCAAGACATGGTCAGTTAAGTGTTGGTGTCTTGTTATTTCAGGATTTGGCGGTTGTTCCCTTTTTGGTATTGATCCCGTTATTAACGGCTGATAGTGGTGATGGCCAAATGGTGGCAATGTTGTCCTGGGCCTTTCTGAAAGGCACCATTGTGTTTGTAGTAATGATGTCAGTAGGGCACTTGTTAAAACCTTTGTTTCACGAGGTTGCGCTAGCCAAATCTACAGAACTATTTACCTTAACCGTTTTATTAATCACTTTAGGGGCGGCATACCTTACTGAGGCCTTAGGATTGTCTCTTGCGTTAGGGGCGTTCTTAGCAGGGGTGATGTTATCTGAAACGCATTATAAGCATCAAATAGAGCTGGATATTCGGCCGTTCCAAGATGTTTTGCTGGGGTTGTTCTTTATTACTGTGGGCATGATCACTGATTTTCATGTGTTAATGGACCTTTGGTATTGGATTTTTTCTGTGGCATTGGCTTTGTTGTTGGTTAAAGCGGTTCTGGTGTTTGGTGTGGCGAAAGCGCTGAAGGTGAATGAGGGTGTCTCTTTACGGGCCGGATTGGTGCTTTCCCAGGGGGGGGAATTTGGTTTTGTGTTGTTGGCGTTAGCGGTTAAATCATCTGCTATTGCCGATGATGTGCAGCAGTTTGTGTTGAGTGTGATCTTTGTCAGTATGTTGCTGGCACCTTTTGTGATTCGTTTAAATGGTCGTATTGCAACCGCCTGGTGTGGTTTAAGTTATCGGCGAGGGATCGATGAAATGGTTGAGCATGTTGCTGAAGATGCGGGTCAAATGGAAGGGCATGTCATTTTGTGTGGATATGGTCATGTTGGGCAAAAAGTGGCAACCGTGCTAGATAATGAATCTTTTTCTTGGGTCGCATTAGACCTGAACCCAGAGTTGATGGAAGCGAGTGGCCATTTACGGCATGTGCACTTTGGTGATGCATGTCGATCTGAGATTTTGACTGCGGCAGGGCTGGATAGGGCAAAAGCGGTTGTGATCACGTTTGTTGATCTTGGGGCTACCGTAAAGTTGCTGCATCAAATCCGGGCGTTGTCAGTCGATATTGCTGTGATTGTTCGTTCTAAGGATGATTTGGATGTGGCTTTGTTGCGTGAGTTAGGGGCTACAGAAATTATACCTGAGTTGGTTGAGAGTAGTATGATGGTGGTCTCTCAGTTGCTTGTGCAGCTAGATGTGGATGCCGATTCAGTTTTTCAGGAAATGGAGGCCGCTTGGCGGTCTCGTTACCCGAGTACTCGAGGACGCAAGCAGGGTTAAAACAACCTGTTTAACCCATTTAAAGCAGCGACCCTGTAGGCTTCTGCCATCGTAGGATAATTAAAGGTCGTTTCTACAAAATACAGTAATGTATTGGCGCTACCGGTTTGACTCATGATTGCTTGGCCGATATGGACAATTTCTGCAGCCGTTTCTCCAAAACAGTGGATACCTAATATTTCAAGTGTGTCTCGGTGGAATAATATTTTCAGCATGCCGACGGTGTGGCCTGTAATTTGAGCTCTAGCAATACTATCAAACATTGCATGGCCAACTTCGTAAGGTATTTGTTCCTCAGTCAGTTCTTTTTCAGTTCGGCCTAAAGAGCTAATTTCAGGGTTGGTGTAGATGCCTGTCGGAAAGTCTTCAACCAATTTCCAGTCAGCAGTGCCTTTGTCTATGTGGGCGCCCACAAACCTGCCTTGGTCATAGCTGGCACTGGCAAGCCCTGGGGGGCCGGCGACATCACCTACCGCATAAATGTGGGGTTGGTCTGTGCGGTAGCTTTTATCCACTAAAATTTGCCCTCTGTGATTGGCGCTGACACCGGCTTTTTCTAGCCCTAACTGTTGGCTGTTTCCAGTCCGCCCATTGGCCCATAAGAGGATGTCTGTTTTAAATTTTTTCCCCGACTTACAATGTAGAACCACGCCATCATCTAGTGCTTCAATTTGTTCATACTCTTCGTCATGACGAATGACAACGCCTTGTTTGCGTAGGTGGTAACTGAGTGCATCCGTAATTTCATCGTCTAAAAATGAAAGTAAGCTATTTCTGGTGTTAACGAGATTCACTTTGACATCGAGGTTGCAAAAAATAGAGGCGTATTCACAGCCAATAACGCCAGCGCCATAGATTGTCAGGGTGCGGGGGGTGTGTTCAAGCAGTAGCACTGAGTCGCTGTCTTGGATTCTAGGGTGGTCAAAATCAAGGTCGTCAGGGCGGTAAGGAGATGAGCCTGTGGCAATGACAAAGTGGTCTGCATGAACTGTTTCTAGGGTTCCGTCAGCACTTTCCACTTCAACGCGGTGAGCATCTAGAAAGCGGGCGAAGCCATAGATGATTTTGACTTGGTTTTTTGCGAAGTTACGATAACTGGTACTGACTTGCCGTTGGATAATGGACTCAGCGGCACTCAGAAGTTGAGGGTAGTCGACACTCACTTGCTCTAACGTATGTTGAAAAAGCGGGTTATGGGTGTAGTCAGAAAGCATTTGAATGCTGTGGCGCAATGCTTTGCTGGGTATGGTGCCACGATGAGTGCAGTGGCCACCAACCTGCTCAAAAGCTTCAACAATAGCTACTTTCTGGCCGCATTTAGCCAGTTTCATTGCAGCGCCTTCACCGCTTGGCCCGCTGCCTATGACAATGGTGTCGAAGTGTGTGGTCATGAGCTGAATCGCCTGTTTGAAAAAATTTAGTATAACGAATTTCCTTGGCGATGAAACTCTCCGAATGTTTGTTGGTCTACTTGGCAGAGAATTGATAAAGGTGAAAAAATGAAAATTAAACAAGGGTTATTAGGGGTAATATTAGGTCTTACTTCGGTGCAAGGTGTTATCGCAGCGGAGGTGGTAAAGGAACCTGTATTGTCTGAAGCGATTTTTGCAGGCGGTTGTTTCTGGTGTATGGAAGGACCCTTTGACAAGTTAGATGGTGTGGTGTCAACGACGTCAGGTTATGTGGGTGGGCATAAGAATAACCCGACATACCACCAGGTATCTTCAGGAGAAACAGGGCATACAGAAGCGGTTAAAATCGTTTATGACCCAGAAAAAGTGGGCTATAAAAAATTATTGTCCGTGTTTTGGCGGAATATTGATCCAACTCGTAAAGATGCTCAATTTTGTGATGTAGGGCCTCAGTATCGGTCGGGTGTCTTTTATCTGGATGATGCACAAAAAATGTTGGCTGAGCAGTCAAAGTTAGCATTAAAAAATAATAAACCTTTCAAAGGGGATGTTGTGACTGAGGTCACTCAAGCATCGATGTTTTGGCCTGCTGAGGCTTATCACCAGGATTACTATCAGCGTAATCCTGTTCGATATAAATATTATCGCTGGGGCTGTGGTCGTGATGCTCGTTTAGAGGCGTTGTGGGCTGATGCCGATCACTAAGGCTTTTTCAGTATAAGGATTTGTTCTTGGTACCACTTGAGTGCCTTTTCTGCTTCGACTTTTTCCCAATTGCGCTTAATGAACAGCTTGAAGTCTGCAATTGGGCCAGACATTAAGGTGGCAACATTGTCTTCTGTCTCAATTGATTTTTTATAGTATTGGTAAGCGATGTCATTTTTGTTTTGTAGTAAATAGGTGTGCCCCATATTGACGAGGGTTGCCATTGAGTTTGGTTCTAAATCGAGAGCCAATTGCAATGAATTGCGCGCTTTGTCCAGATCGAGTGTCAATATATATGACCAACCTAAATTGGTGTGATACTCATGTTTGGCCGGTTCAAGGGCAATCGCTTTAAGATAAAAAGGGATGGCCTTTTTATCTTGGTGTAAAGCCGCATAGGTTAGAGCGGTAAAGTGTAAGGCTTGGGTGTTTTGGGGTTTGTTCGTTAAATAAGTTTTGAAGTCGTCAAGTGCTTTATAATATTGGTTGTTTTCAAAATAGGCTAAGCCTCTTTCTAGCTTAATGTTAATATCACCCGGTGTTTTGCTGTTATTTTCTACTGCTGTATAATCTTCGATTGCTTGCTCAAATTTTCCTGCGCCATGGTATGCCAAAGCTCGATTTATGTGGGCTTTGAAGCCTTTTGGTCTGATATTGATGGCCTGAGTGAAGTCAATGATCGCTTTAGAAACTTGCTTGTTTTTAGCGTAAATTCCACCCCTGTTCAGTAGAGCATCATAGTATTTTGGATTTAATGAAAGTGTGGTGGTGTAGTCTTGCATTGCCTTGTCAAGTTGGTTCATTTTTTCATAGCACATGCCGCGGTTATAAAAATAAGTCGATTTATTGCTATCTAAGGCAATACTTTCATCGAAACTGTTAAGCGCCTCTTCATATTGGCCTTGCATGTAGTAAGCATTTCCGCGTTTGAAATAAACCCAGCTCACCTTAGGTTTTAAGGAGAGGGATTTGTTGTAGTCATCGATTGCTGCTGGATATTTTTTTTGTGCAGCGAGCACATGGCCGCGTTGCGTATAGCCGCCATGGAATTCAGGTTTTAGCTCGATCACTTTGGTGTAGTCAGCGAGAGCCTGCTTGTCTTGGTATAAAATGAACCGCGCGCCGCCGCGTTGATAATAAGGTAAAGCCTCTTTCGGGTTTTCTTTGATGGCCTGTGTGAAGGCGTCAATGGCTTTTTTATGCTGCTTTAACCCAAGGTAGGTGTCACCTAAATTTTTGTGAAGATTGGCTGTTTTAGGCGCAGTTGCTAAGATTTTTTGAAAATCATCAGCCGCTTTTGAATATAACTTTGCGCGTAAAAATAGCCTGCCTCTTGCATTGAGTGCACTGGTTAAATCCGGATTGAGTGATAGTGCTTTATTTAAATAGGGAACCGCTTTTTTAAGTTGGCCTAACTTGAGCAGTGTTTGCCCTGTAACACTGAAAATATTGGGGTCATCAGTGTCTCGTTGGCTAGCACTGATCAACGGTTTTAGTGCAGATTGATATTGGCCGGTATGAAATAACGCGGACCCTAAATTGGCATGAGAAATTTTTAAATTGGGCTTGATTGCCAATGCTTTTGTGAAATCAGTGACGGCTGCTTTGTATTGTTTTTGTGAAAAATAGAGATCGCCTCTTGCTTGGTAAATGTCTGCAGCGTCAGGTTGTAAGTCTAGGGCTGTACTGTAGTCGGAAATAGCAAGGGCTGGCTTGTTTTGCTCTTTATATACGTTGCCGCGCAGGTGAAATGCAGATGCACTTTTTTGGTGCTCAAGTGATTGGCTGAAAGCTTTGGTTGCTTCATTAAGCTGGTTTTTTAAGCGGTGAATTTTACCGCTACCAAGATAAGTGTCGGCAATGTTAGGGCTGATTCCGCTGGCTTTTTGGTAGTCACTTTGGGCTTCTTCTAATCGGCCAAGTGAGAGCAGTGTATTGCCCCTGGCAATTAACATGTCGGTGTTAGTCGGGGAAAGCGTTAATGCCTCATTGAGGTCGTGTAGCGCTTTGATGTATTCATCTATCTCTAAATACAACTTGCCTCTTTGGAAATAGGATAAGGCCAGCTGCTTTTTATGATTAATAGATTGTTGGTAATCCTGAATGGCAAGCTGGTATTTTTGTTGTTTGGCGAACGCATCCCCTCGCAACAAATGAATATCGGTGCTTGGGTTGAGCTGTTTGGCGTGATTGTAATCCTTTATCGCAGCATCATATTGTTTTAATGCCGTGTTGGTTTTTCCTCTCGCTAAATAGGCGTCGGGCATCTTGGGGTGGTGCTGAATTAATGTGTCAAATTGTTGTTGTGCCTCAGAGTATTGTTTTAGGGCGTGGAGGCTAATGCCTCTTTGTAGTTGGCTGTCAGCACTTTGGGTGGAGAGGTTGTCAACTCTTTGATTATCTTCTAGGGCGAGTTTGTGCCGGCCTAGCTGCGCGTACATAGCAGCGCGAAGTTGATACGCGGCATGATTGTTAGGTTGCTGGGTAATGAGCCGGGTAAGGTCTTCAATACCGGTTTTGGGTTGGTTGATTTGCTGGTATATGATACTGCGTTGCCAAAGTGCATCGGTATTCGTAGGGTTTAGATCTAGTACCGTCGAGTATGCGATAACGGCTAATTTATAGGCTTTAGTTGCTTGGTGTGCTTTGGCTAGTGCTAAAAAAATAGCTTCATTTTTGGGGGTGACGCTTGCCGCAGAGCGAAAGTCATCAATGGCTTTTGGGTATGCTGCTAGTTGAATAAAGAGTTGGCCGCGTTGGAGTAGGCTTTGTGCGTCGTTTGGTTGATCGTTAATGAACTGGCTTAATAGCTGAATGGCATTGTTGGTTTGCCCTAGTTTGGCAAGCACTTTGGCTTTGAGATGGGCAAGGTCTTCCTGGCCAGGGTTGATAGAAAGCGCACTGCCGATGGATTTAAGTGATTGCTTGTAATGGCCGGCTTCAAAGTTGAGAAAGCTGCGGTCTCTCTCTAATTGTAGTGTTATGTCTGATAGGTTTTGAGTTTGGTGTTGAAATTGTTGGTCAACACGAATATATTGCCAGCCGAGAGCTGCTAACGAAATGATGAAGGTGAAGACTAAGAACCAAGAGAGGGTACAAGGGCAGTTAGGATTTTGGCTGGTTTCTGCTGAGCCAAGAGGGATCGTTTCGTCCGCGTCATTCATGCCATTGGTTCCTGAAAAAAGAGGTGATTTAGTAAAACATGACTGCCTGAAAAAGCCAATTAGGGATTTGAATACAAAAATATTGTATCATGGTGTATTATTTATATTAGTAATATCGCATTGATAGTGAGCGTGTGAATGAGTAGGAAAAATATTGCTTTTGATACTGGTTTCTTAGATAAGCCTTTGTTGCATCACCATGATACCTCTGTTGATGATGTGGTGCCCCCAGCTGAGACAGTGCAAACGAGTGCGGAGGTTTTAAAAAGCCCCTTTGTTTTAGGTGGTGTTTTGGTGGTGTTAAGCGTTTTTGCGATAGGCTTATGGCAGATTATGTCTCCTGACGTGGGGGTTCCTGCGGTGGCTGTTCATGCGCCAGAGGTCGATGTCGATTTTGTGTCTGAAGTGCTTGTTGAGAAGCCGGTCGAGGTTAAAGCCTCAGTGCCGCTAGTAGCAGAGCCAGTTCAGGAAACGGCCATGCAAGATTCAGCCATTGAAAAAAATTGGGTATTTCCCGAGCATAAGAAGCCGGCGCCTGCTAAACAATTGTCTGAATTTCAGGCGGCACCCCCTGTTCAAGCTCAGCAGGTTGTCTATTATATGCAGCCTGTGGTTTACAATTCATACCCTCCGCAAGCCTACCAAGTGCCACAATTTCCGGTACCGGCTCGACAGCCAAAGCAGCCATAATGACAGATGAAAGGGCACTTTTTTCAGCCGGTAGTGAAGCTCAAGGTCTGCAGGTGGTCACGAATGGGAATAAGGTTCATTTTTCCGTGAACGATGACACCATGGGGGACTCCTCAACAGGCTATGGGGCAACCGTTAGCGTTGCAATGACAGCATCTGAAGTTGCTGATCTTGCCCATTTTTTGTCTGAATACTTAGTGTCCATTTCTGACGCATAAAACTACCCAAAAAAACAAACAGTTATTGTTGTTAAAGCGTGTTAGACTACGCCCATTTATCATCTGGTAGTATTAGGTTGAATTATGGGACAAGATCCGACAAACGCTTCACAAGAAGACACAAAAATTCAAGACGTAAAAGTTGAAGACACAAAAGCTCAAGACGCAACAGCTGAAGATACAAAAACTCAAGACATAAAAGCTGAAGGCACAAAAGCTGAAGACGTAAAAGTTGAAGATACAGCGAACACACAAAGCGAAACAAAAGCTCAGCAAGAAAAGCCTGAAAGTGACACAAAAAAACAACAAGAAAAACCTGCCCAAAAGCGCCCAAATCGCGCTCGAAAACCAAGGTCTAACCAGAAAAAGTGGGATATTTCCCAATTTGAAGTGGCTCCAGTTGAAGGGAAGCGCCGGTTCCATGACTTAAATTTACCTGATGTATTGATGCATGGCATTCAAGATCTTAAGTTTGAATATTGCTCGCCAATTCAAGGTGAAATCTTACCTCATACCCTGCAAGGCTTTGATGCGATTGGTAAGGCTCAAACGGGTACAGGGAAAACGGCCGCGTTTCTTATTTCTCTGATTACAGATTTGCTAACCCATGAAGTTGAGCATGAGCGATATTTAGCAGAACCAAGAGCGTTAATCGTGGCACCAACACGTGAGCTTGCAATGCAGATTGCAGAAGATGCTAAAAAACTCTGTAAATACGCAGATTTGCATGTGGTTCTGATGGTTGGTGGGATGGATTACACTAAGCAGAAGAATGCGATGGCGACAAAATTAGTCGATATCGTGGTGGCAACGCCAGGCCGCCTCATTGATTTTATGACGCGTAAAGATTTGCATTTGGACATGGTAGAAAACCTCGTGCTTGATGAAGCAGACCGTATGTTAGATATGGGGTTTATTCCACAGGTTAAGCGAATTGTGCGAGCAACACCTCGTATCGAATCAAGACAAACCCAGTTATTTAGTGCAACCTTTAATTATGATGTCCTAGAGCTTGCACATCAGTGGACGCATGAAGCGGTTTCTATTGAAGTTGCGCCAGAAAACGTCGCCACAGATACGGTTGATCAAAAATTCTACATGGTTTCTAACGATGATAAGTTCAAGTTGTTAGTGAATCTGTTAAAGCAAGATGATGTTACTAAGGTCATCATTTTTGCCAATAGACGAGACCAGACTCAGCGCCTATATGACCGGGTTAAAAAATTAGGCATTAAAATCGGTATTTTATCAGGCGAAATTACTCAGCAAAAACGTACCCGTACACTTGAAGACTTGAAAACAGGTAAGTTAGACGTGTTAGTGGCAACGGATGTGGTTGGGCGTGGGATCCATATTGATGGTGTGACTCATGTGATTAACTACACTTTACCTGATAACCCTGAAGATTATGTGCACCGTATTGGCAGAACAGGTCGAGCAGGGGCAGAAGGTATTGCCATTACGTTAGCGTGTGAGTATGAAGCATTTGAAATGCCTGCTATTGAAGATTTGTTAGGCAAAAAATTAACCTGTGAATTGCCGCCTGAGGAATTATTGAAGCCGTATTAGTGTGGAAGATTTAAAGCAAAAATTAGAGAATGAAACAGCCAAGATTCCTTGGCTCGATTTACAGCGTTTTTTTGCCTCTGGGCATACTATCTTTATCAGTCCTGAGCTTGACCTTATTGATGTTGCGCTCTACATGACGCATGACAATGCCGAAAAAATTCAAAGTTGGATGAATAAGGGGCTTGTTGCCAGCGTTACCAATGAGCAAGCTCGTGAGTGGGTGCAAAATGAAACCACGCTCTGGTCGGTGGTGGTTAGGCCTTGGGTTTTAGTACAGACGCTGAAACCTGAATCCACATGATTTTATCTGAGTGATGGGCAGTCATTGGGCAGTGTTATTGCTGTTGTTTGCTGTGGCACTATTTAACCTTTATCCACTTCCCAGCGTGTTAGGCATTTGGCCGTTAATGGCTGTGTGTGCAGGGGTTCTACTTGCTCTGGTGGTATTGGTGGTCGCTTGGGCTAAAAGGGAATAGCGTATGTTTCCTGTTGAGATTGTCATAGCCTATCTTGCTTTGGGCGTTGTTGCTGGTACAGCGGCAGGTTTATTGGGGATTGGTGGGGGCTTGATCATAGTACCCGTTTTATCGTGGGTCTTTTTACAGCAAGGGTTCTCAGGTGCTGCGGTACTTCATCTGGCAATTGGAACCTCGCTTTCAACGATTGTTTTAACCTCTGTATCATCTGTATTGGCACACCAGTGTCACGGCGCGATATTATGGCCAGTTGTGATGCGCTTGGTGCCAGGAATATTGGTCGGCGCATTTGCTTCAGGCTTTATTGCTGAGGGTCTGTCTAAGTCTGTGTTAGGTGCTTTTTTTGGTGTTTTTGAAGTGTGTGTTGCATTGCAAATGTGGTGGCAGCTAAAACCTGCTGCCCATAAGGTCATGCCAACACTTTTGGGTTTAGTGCCAATAGGGGGGGTATTGGGGTGGTGTCTGGGCTGCTTGGTATTGGTGGAGGAACCCTGACTGTGCCCATGATGTTGTGGTATCGGCTGCCAATCAAACAGGCCATTGCAAGCAGTGCGGCTTGTGGCTTGCCAATCGCCATTGCAGGAACGCTAGGTTTTGCGTTTTTTGGGCAAGGCACTGAGCTGGTATTGCCAGAGGGAAGTTTGGGGTTTATTTATTGGCCCGCGCTGCTGCTGATCGCGATCACCAGTGTGCTATTTGCGCCTGTGGGGGCAAAATTAGCACACAAGTTTTCGGTTGTTCGATTGAGACAAGTTTTTGCCTTATTTTTGTTCGTTTTAGGGGGGGATGTTGTCCAATTCGATAGGATCTCAACTATACTAGGTTGAAAGTGATTTTTGTTGGTTAGAGGGTGATATGGCAAATTTTCAGATAATGCAAAACAGTAAGATCGTAGGTGAAGTCACACTTAAAGATGATATTACTGGTATTGGTCGAAATATTGGTAGCCAAGTTTGTTTGCAGCATTCCAAAGTGTCTGGTACTCATGCACAAGTGGTGAAGGAAAAAGGGGCATTTTGGTTAGAGGATTTAGGGAGTACTAATGGTACTTATGTCAGTGGTAAAAAAATAACCTCTCAATATCGTTTGCACCATGGTGATGAGGTGGCGATTGGTGAGCATACGCTGAAATTTATCAGTATTGGCTCTGAAGAGCATGATACTGACATAGTTGAAGGGGATAATCACGAAGCAGAAAGTACCATGATGATCAATGCGGGTCAGCTTAAGGATATGTTAGGCACGCATGAATTAAACTCTGCTGCAAAGCAGGGTAAAGCGACAGGTTGGCTTGAGTGGAATGGTCAAGAGGTCCCTTTGTCTCGAACTGAAGTGATCATTGGTAAGTCAGCTAACGCAGATGTTGCTGTAAAAGGCTTTTTTGCACCAGCAGTATCTGCATCCGTTATTAGGACTCGAGATGGCTACCTCATCAGGCCAAGAAAACGTGGCAAGGTGGTTGTGAACGGTGGTGCCGTGTTCAATGATACGGTGCTAAAACACGGTGATAAAATACAGGTTCGATCAATCGACATGGTTTTTGTCATTAAGCACTCGTAAATTTAGAGTAGGGTTGAACATTGTGTGGTTGCTGTTGGCAGGTTTTTTATTGTTGAGTGGTAGCTTCATTGTTATTGCGCCGCTGTTAGGCTGGCCACTTCTTGCTCAAGAAACTCAACTGGTTGTTTTGCTTATTTTGCTGCTGTTAGCGTTTTTTAGTGTGGTGTATTCAGCGCTTGTCAGCAACAAAGCTCGAAACAAAAATCTCAGCCAAGTTAATCAACTGCAGCAGCTGAATGCGGCTTTAAATTCGCAGCTCAACTGTCATCAGTTGGCACTGGCAAATGCCAGTTATGAGCTAAGGCACCCTGTGGAAGGGATAGTCTCTTTTGCGAACGCTATTTTACCTAAGTTATCTGATAATGCGGTTAACCTTGAAGCGGAGAATGCTTTATCTTGGATTGCTTCAAGTGGGCGGCGGTTAGCGCTACAGATAGATCAGTTAGTCGATCAAGCGGTTATAGCGAAAAACCCTATCGCCATACAAACGATGGCGACGGATTTGAAAGCCGCAGTGAGTTATGTTGTGGCGCTATCACAGCCGCTATTACTTGATAAGCCGGTCACGATTATTGATCAGATACCTGTCAATGTGCCGTATTTAGAGGCCAATGAGCGCAGGCTTGAGCAGGTGTTGTGGATTATATTGAGCCAGGCGATAGCAACCACATCCGCTGGTGAAATCGTCATTTCATATTACGCTCAAGGCAATATCTTAATTGTCAGTGTTCTTGATACTGGCGATGGGTTATCAGAAGCGCAATTAGGACAACTAAAATTGGCGCTACAAAAAGAGGATGGCACTGAGCTGATTGGCCAGCCACATTATGAATTGTGGTTAGCAAAACAATTATTGGGTGGGATGTCCGGCGGCATAAAAATTTCGTCTGATTTAGGTCAGGGTACCTGTATGACTTTTTCTTTGCCGATTGCTAAGAAACAGTACCCGAAAAAAAGTCCAGAACAGCCTCGTTTGTTGCCCATATTGCAGGCAGGTGTTTTGACCGAAAAAAGACAAGGCCCTAGCGCTGAAATTCATGAAGGGGTTGTTTTGTTGCTCGATGGTAATATTACCCATCGAAAATCGATACAGGCATTGTTTCGAGCGAATGGGTATGTCACGTTAGAGGCTTCAAGCATTGAGTTGGCTGAGAAAATTTTTCAGCAGCAAGCCGTCTCCGCTGTCGTTCTATGTGCTGATTCAATAAGGGAGCCTGTTGATCGTGTTTCTGCGTTGCGGCAGCAATTTTCTTTGGAAGTGCTGCCCATTGTTGTGCTGACAACCAATATTGATGTGAGTAACTTGCGCGATTTCTATGAGGCGGGTGCTAACGCTTACGTTATAGAACCGTATTACCAAGAGGCCTTGTTGGCACAGGTTGCGCTCTGGGTTGCGAACTCTGTGCGTCAAGGTGCCTCAGTTGATTTGATTCGAAGACAGCTGAAAAAGCAAATGCAGACACTGCAGGCGGTAGTGGCAAAGTTACAATTTCATCCTGATGAAAAACTGCTGGCGGTACTAGGTCGCTCTATGTTGAAGAGTACCGAGCCTGAGGTTGAGCACTTTGATATGGTGACCTTTTTGCAAGATGCCGTGGTGATGTTTAATGCGATTTTGCCTAAGCAGCATCAATTGGTGTTCGAATCTTTAGGGGAGGTTGATGTTAAGCAAAATCGCTCAGCTTTGTGTTTTATTCTCGATGAGCTGGTTATGAATGCGAGCATGCATGGCGTAGCTTTACGGGAAAAGGCCAGTATTTATTTGTCCTGTGAGTTGCACTCAGGTGAAGTGATTTTAAAAGTTAAAAACCATGGCGAGGCTATGTCTGGTGTTATGGGTGAGGGGCTGAAAAGTGTGAATACGGTCGTACAGGAAAGCTTGGGGGGGCGGTTTGACGTGCAATCAGAGTCTGGTCTCGGTGTGGCTGCAATTGTGCGTTTTCCCGCGTTTATTTAAGTGGCTGTAGAAGGTATACGCGCTCAATGAGTTGGCTGAGCCCTTTCTCTTTAAAGTGAGGTTCTATCGTCAAAATATCTTGCTCTGAAACGCAGGAAATATGATGGGTTGCTTGATAGTAGTCATGCACTTCTTGGTCTGAAACAGAAAAGGGAGGCCCTGACATTTCGTCTTGGTTGTAATCGAGGGTGATTAAGAAGATCGGGGTCTTAGGTGGAAGTATGGCTTGTAACTGCTGGATGTACTGGGTTCGCATCTCTTTGGGGAGCGCGATTAAAGATGCTCTGTCGTATACCGCGTTAACCGTCGACAGTTGTTCTGCATTTAATTTGAAAAAATCACCACATATTAGGGTGGTTTGGTGGTGTTGGTACAAGGTGAAATCTTCAGACTGCTTGCTGTCTGGTTGGATTTTTTGCTCAGAAAAATAGGCCTCAATAGCGGTCTGGCTCAATTCATTCCCTGTGACTTTGAACCCTTGTTGGCGGAGCCAAGATAAATCCAGTGATTTGCCACATAGAGGCACAAAAACATGCGCGCCCTTATCTAGGTTAAGCTGATCAAAATGCTGGCTTAATAGAGGGTTGATTTCGCCTAAATGAAAACCGATCTGTCCATTGCGCCAGCGGTCTTGCCAAAATGACTGTTCCATAATTGATCAACCTTGTACTGTTTGAGCTTAAGTAATAATGCGCTATTCATAGGATTTGCCATGCCAGAACCATTACCGATTCTTTATTCCTTTAGGCGCTGTCCGTATGCGATACGTGCCAGGATAGCGATTTACCTGAGTGGCCGCAAGGTTGGCCTGAGAGAGGTTGTATTAAAAAATAAACCCGAAGCGCTATTGCGTTGCTCGGCAAAAGGTACTGTTCCAGTTTTGCACTTAGCTTCCGGTGAAGTGATTGAGGAAAGTGTGGATATTTTACATTGGGCGCTGGCAGACAGTGATCCTCAGCACGTTTTACAGGGGTGGGACGAGCTGTGGCAGCAGGATTTATTGGCTGAAAATGATGGGACTTTTAAAGCGGCATTAGACCACTATAAATATGCCGATCGCTTTCCGGAATTTCCGGCGCACGTTTATCGTGAGCGGGGTGAGGTTTTTTTGCAAAAGCTAGAACAAAGACTCATGACGCATCCCTTTCTTACAGGGAGCCATTTATCTTGGCTTGATATCGCGATATTTCCTTTTGTTAGACAATTTGCCTTTGTTGATATGACATGGTTTCAGAAAGGGGATTATCCAAATTGTCTGTCGTGGCTAAACTCGCATTTACAGGCGGGGTATTTCCTGAACGTGATGTCTAAATATCCGGCCTGGGAAGTTGGCGAAGAAAATACGGCGTTTCCATCTTATTAAGTATTCATAGCGCGTTCATAAAACCATGTTAGTATTCCGAGCCACTTAAAGTGAGCTTAGCGTCGTGGCTTATGTGACTCCCTAAATGTAAAGGATATGGATATGAGTGTGCCAAGCAAAGCTAAGGCAATCAAGCTGGCCAATCCAGCACAGGAAAAGTTTAACCAACAGCCTGTAACCGCGCTACACATGTTAGGAGGTAACAAATAACGTGAAGCTGTAGCAAGGGCAGTCGATCAGCC
>JABHGC010000198.1 GCA_018672285.1 Methylococcales bacterium | reverse complement strand
GGCTGATCGACTGCCCTTGCTACAGCTTCACGTTATTTGTTACCTCCTAACATGTGTAGCGCGGTTACAGGCTGTTGGTTAAACTTTTCCTGTGCTGGATTGGCCAGCTTGATTGCCTTAGCTTTGCTTGGCACACTCATTTATATTCCTTTATATTGAAGTATTTAAATCCAAATCCCAGGGCAATTTTACCCACGGACTGTCCTTATCCGTATTGAGCGCAGTAACATGCGCCATCTCTTTCATTAAAAAATCGACTTCCGTTTTTTCTTGCCAATACTGTTTTCCGGCAATATAGCTGATCGCAAACTGATCCCAACCTGTGAAAGCAGACTGTACATCACGAGCATGCGCTAAAATTCGCCCCCAGGCTTCATCTTCTGTTAAGTAACCGGCAGTGGCTCCCCAGCGACACAACGACACATACCGACCATCATCCCAAGCACGAATACCAACTGAGGAGAGTGATTGATAGTAATTAGCCACCAAAAACATACTCTGCTTTTCTGGGTTAGCTTTTAAATAGGCTTGAATTCTATGCTCGGATTTTAATTGAAATAATTTAACCCACTCAATAAACCCAAGGTTATGACCACCCCCCTCACCTAGCCAAACTAAGTTTTCTAACAGGTCTTCACGGTTATTAACACTCCAGTACACCTTCAGGGAGTGAATAATGTCTTTTTTTGCCGCCGCTGTATTGCCACGGCTATGCAGCTGATCATGCTCTGCACCATTCATTTGCGTAAGAATGGCACTCACACCTAAAGCCCAAAATTGAGCATCACGCATCACTCACCTCACATTAACTCAGGAAAATAGCGGTACTTAAACTCATGATGAGGCAAGACTTCCGTTGTTGGCCACTTAGAAATTGAAAAAGGCGCCGTTCTTTTTGAAAATAATCGACTGAACATTCCAGGTGATAATTTTTTTCTCATACCTTTTAATCTCACAAGAAAATCTGGGTTTCTGGGCGCCAATAATGCCGCCTCCTCTGCTAGTTGAATGGCTTTGTCCACCTGGCCTAATTCATAATAAGTCAGGCTTAAAAAACTCCTAATGACCGCTAAATTCTGCCTATTAAGCGCCCTATTTAAGCTGGCAGCCGCCGTTGTATAATCTTGAAAATAATACTGCAACAAACCTTGATAGAAATAGGCCATGTCATCCGTATCTTTAGGCTGTATATGTTTGAAATAGGCCAATATCGCCTTCTGAGCCTCAGACCATTGCTGTGTCGCAATATAGGCATAAGCAAGGTGTAAGTGACTCACCACATCATTTTCATCATAACGAACGATGCCATCTAAGTAATAAATGGCCTCATGCCATTCATCATCAAGCAGTAAACATTCAGATGCACCGCACCATAAAATAACCTCTTTAACTGTTTTAGCGCCTTCACAATAGAGCTTTTTAGCCTGCGGGTGTAAACCTTGTAACCGTAACAATTCAGCTTTATAGTAATACACCATTTCAACCGCTGAATCGTCGCATTGAGCATATTTTTCTATTGCATCAAGCGCCGCCTTATACTCATTCAACTGAAAGTAGCAGCGCACCAATCCCTGGCATATTCTCGCCACCTCTGGATCATATTCATAGGCTTCTTGATAGCACAATAACGCGGCTTCATATTGTTTTAAATTAAACTCACAATGACCTTTCAATAACCACGTTCGTACAAAACCAGGCTCGCTAGATAATACTCTGGTGAAATCTTCAATGGCCAAATAATAATTTGTATCCGACACCAAACCTAAGTCAAAATAAGCTAAGCCACGGGTTGAGTAGTAAATCCAGTGTTTTTGAGTGAGGGCAATCGCTTGATCAGACAGTTCAATGCACCGTTTGTTATTATCCTGCATGCGGAACGCATCTGCTAGGTGGTGTAACACTTCATGGTTTTTCTCATCTATTGCTAATGCAAGTTCTAATTGCTCAATCGCAAATTGATATTTCTCTTGGTTTGCAAACAACCGCCCTCTGGCAAAATGCAATTGTAACTGTAACGCTTTATCACCTTGCTGATCAGCAAGGCTAATCCCTTGAAAATAAGCTTGATCAGCCTCATCAGTCGTTTCAAGTTTTTCACAAGCCAGACCTAGCAAGTAAAATGCATTGACATTTTCACAACTATTTACCCAGCGCTGAATCCCCGCCACACAATTTTGATATTGAGCCGTATCATATTGTGACTGTGCAAGCTGTAGTAATTGAGCTGAATCTAATGAATCTAACCCACTATAATGCACAATCAAATCAGTATTAGCGCGTAACAACAATAAGCGAGACTCCACATCATAATCACATAGCACCACAGCTAAGTTCAGCAGCTCAATGGATTTAGACAAATTGTTAAGGGAGAGCGCACATCTTGCAGCACCTCGAATTGAAACCAGGTGTTCTGGTGATATAGTCAATGCCGATTGAAAGTATTTTGCAGCACCAGACCAATCGCCTTTATCTAACGCCAAATTAGCCAGGCCCACATAACCATCAATCGTATTTGGGAAACATTCAACGATTTGATGGTAAAGCGTATTGACTAAAACTAGATTGTTATTTTGTTTGGCTCTTTGCACTTGAACCAAAAAAACATCTAAATCGATGACAGAAAAGACCCTAAGCTCAGAAACAAAATGCTCTTCCTCATCAAAAATTTGGCTCGACATTTGCTCCAAGTATTCAGCACGCACATTCAGGTAATCATCATATTTCTTACCTTCAGGTAAGGGCTGAGGAAATACCAACTGATAATTTGGCGCCCAAACCGATAGGTTCATTTCTTCTAAAACGAACTCAACCATCTCTTCAGGGAAAGTCTCATACAGAGAAAGGCTGTTTGTGTTCCACGAAAACTGCGCTTCTAACACTTGCCACACATCACTTGGAAGGTAGGAATGGTGAGCGACAAAATGAAAAACTTGAAAGTGAAGCTGAGACTTCACCTCTAAACGCCATAAAACCTCTGATTGAAACAGAGCATGCCATTCATTAACATCTATACGCCTGGGGTAGTCAAGATACAGCTCAGTCATCTCATGTAGAAACAACTCAGCCAATGAAGCATCAGGATCTACGGCTGAGTCAGGCACAACGTCTTCTTGTACCGCCGTTTGGGGAATAACATCAAAACTGGGTGCTGCAGACAACAACTGCAAAGCTTCGTCGTACGCTTCTCTAAGCTGCTGAAAACCCTCGGGATCATCTTCTGGATGGCATTTTTTTAGCGCTACCGCATACGCTTTTTTAATGGCTCGCTTATCTTGCGTTTGTGCTATGCCTAAACGACTCCAACAATCCATGACAAGCGCCCATATCCAACCTTTTCGATGGTTGAATTTTAGCATCACACAGGGGACCTTACAATATAAGCAACTTACAACTTAGTTAATTTAATCAATTTGATTTTTTAACAAACTGGGTCAATATCACAATTTGCTGGCCATTAACACGACCTTCAATATGCTCAGCATTATCTGCTACCAATGAAATCCCCCTCACGGCAGTGCCTCTTTTAGCCGTGAAGCCCGCCCCCTTTACGCTTAAATCTTTAATTAAAGTTACCGTATCACCCGCGGCCAGGCTTGCGCCGTTACTGTCTTTATGAGTCACAGCATCATCGTCTGCAGCAACACCAGACTTAGCCCAAGCCAATGTATCCTCGTCAAGATACAACATATCTAGCAAATCTTGAGGCCAGCCCTCGGCACTTAACTGAGTCAACATTCTCCAAGCTAACACTTGTACCGCTGGTACTTGGCTCCACATACTATCGTTCAAACAGCGCCAGTGATTCACCTCTACAGCATCAGAACCTTCGATTTGACGACGACAGACGCCACACAATAAAGCACAGCTATCAAGCTCACCACTTGATTCTGGAGGCACTTCAAATATCATTAAATCTTGGTCACTTGAGCACAACTCACACTTTGAGTCACTGCGCTGTAACAGGTCACTTTCAACCGTCATCTCTCACCCCTTATCTTGTAAAATTCTGAGCATGATACAGAGAAACACCTCTATATTTAATAGATTCTTTGCTAAGCGCTACACAGGATCACCTGCCCACTACATTGAAAATTTGTTACCATAACACGTCAAAACGACTAAACCTTCAGGAGTGGCGCTAAGTACTCCACCCCTATTGATTGCTCTAAGGCATCAGCTAACCGATCTAGATCAGCATTCCGCCTTTGCTGAATATCAAAAGGGGCAACAGATACGCTACTAGCCCACCCCAGTAACCACTGACAAGCAGCTGGCTCATCAAATAAGCCATGTAAATACGTCCCCATGACCAAGCCATCTGCTGATTTAACCCCTTCAACACCATAATCTAGCTGCAACATGGGGTTTAATAAGCCTGGCCCACGTGTCACACCAGCATGAATTTCGTAACCGGCTATCACTACCTGTTCAGGCAAAATATAACCACGTACTTGTTTCAGCATTTTTTCTGACTGCAACTGGGTTTCAATATCCAACAAACCAAAACCCTGGGCGGATTCCCCAGGGCTACCTTCAATACCATCAGGGTCAGCAATGGTATGCCCAAGCATCTGGTAACCACCGCATACACCTAACAGTTTCCCCCCATACCGACAATGCCGCTCAATCGCAACTTGCCAACCGTTTTCTCTGAGCCAATTCAGGTCAGAAATCACACTTTTACTGCCCGGTAAAATAATGAGATCAGCACTGGGAATTTTTTCCCCTGCATTGATATAGGTAACGGATACACTCGGGTGTAAAGCCAGTGGATCAAAATCAGTATGATTACTCAACTTGGGTAAGCGCGGGATAACCACATTTAACAAGGCAGACTCAGGGGTATTATTTTGCAGGACATTAAGGCTGTCCTCAGCTTCAATGTAGAGTGAAGGTAAAAATGGCAACACCCCCCAAGTTGGCTTACGGGTATACTGTGTTAACCAATCGACACCTGGCTGCAATAACGCCACATCCCCTCTAAACCGGTTGATTAAAAACCCTGAGACCCGCTCTCGCTCTGACTCTGTTAACAACGCTAACGTCCCGACTAAATGGGCAAAAACACCGCCACGGTCTATGTCAGAAACCAACAATACGGGGCAGTCAATCGCTTCAGCAAAGCCCATGTTGGCAATATCATTGTCTCGTAAATTAATTTCAGCAGGACTCCCTGCCCCCTCTACCAAGATCACATCATATTGCGCTGCTAATCGGTTATACGACTCAAGCACGGCTTTTTTAGCGATGTTTTTATACTGGTGGTACTCCACCGCTTGCATATTCCCAACAGCATGCCCTTGCACAATCACTTGTGAGCCAGTATCACTGCTAGGCTTTAACAGGATGGGGTTCATATCAACATGGGGCAAAATACCTGCCGCTGCCGCTTGCATTGCTTGGGCTCGGCCAATTTCACAGCCAGCTGCGGTTACCGCACTATTGAGCGCCATATTTTGTGGTTTAAAAGGGGCGACTGAAATACCTTGGCGCGCTAATAGTCGGCACAAACCTGCGACAACAATGCTTTTCCCTGCATCAGAAGTGGTGCCCTGCACCATGAGTGTTTGACTCACCTGTTCAACACCTCAGCTAACGCTTTTTTAAGCCGCACACATTCTTGATTTGTTGCGGGTAACCCAAAACGAAGACTCTTCGGCTCAGTGAATTGACGAATTAAAATCCCTCTCTCTGCCAATCCAACAAAAAGTTCATTGGCATCATCATTTTTTAACCAATGAAACAAAGCTGTATTTCTGTGTACACTGGACGGAATCAAAGACAGAATTTGGGCTAGTTGTTCGCTTTGTTTATGTAAAAATTGCTGAGTCTCCTGTTGCCATTCTGTATTTTGTAAAGCACATTGCGCGACATATCGGCTTGGGTTAGCAATTGGCCATGGACCGATTGCTTGCTGCATGCGCTCCAATAATGAAGACACCGCATGCACAAACCCTACACGACACCCTGCCAAACCAAAAAACTTACCTAATGAACGCAAAACAATTAGTCCATCTCGCGCTTTGAATGAAATAACACTTTTCTCCGATGTACAATCTATAAAGGCCTCATCAACAATCAACCAGCCACCACGGTTTTGAAGCTGCTTTAAATACCCTTCAAGCCGTTCACCAGAAAAAACATCACACGTTGGGTTATTAGGATTCACTAACAGCAATACGTCTAAGCTTTCAATCGAGCCTTCAACCTCATCGGGTTGCAGCAAGACAACCTCATGCCCTGCGGCTTTCCACGCAGCTTTATGCTCATAATAACTGGTGGCCAACAACCCTATTTTTGATTTTTTTCTTAAGTAAGGCAGTGCTTGTATTGCTTGCTGACTACCGGATACCGCCAATAAATCTTGCGTTTTATAATACTCATAAGCAGCAGACATTAACCCATCGTCAAGCTCTGGTAAATGTAACCAACAACGGCTTGGTATCTCAGGAATAGGATAGTGCCGGGGGTTAATGCCCGTCGATAAATCTAACCAATCGGACAGTGGCATTCCATATTGGCTAGCCGCTTTTCTCAGCTGGCCACCATGCTCAGACATAAGTGAGTACACCTGAGACGACAAGCAACACAAGTACCCAAGCCCACTGTGCATACAACACGAGGTTGAGTGTTCTCGGTATATCATTCATTTGTGCAACATTGCCTTGCCCTAGTGTGGGCCTAAATTTTAATTCCCCATGATAGTTAGCAGCGCCACCAAGCTGTACAGCCAAAGCACCCGCGCCTGCAGCCATAACAGGCCCTGCATTAGGACTCTCCCAAACGGCTCCCTGTGTGCGCCAACAGTGTATTGCTAAAGTAAAGCGCTCCATCAGGGCATAGGTCAATGCGGTTAACCGTGCAGGCACCCAGTTTAATAAATCATCCAGCTTTGCAGCAGCCCAACCAAATTGTTCAAACCGGGGTGTTCTATAGCCCCACATAGCATCAAGCGTATTACTAATCCGATATAAAACAACGCCTGCCGGCCCCAACACAACAAACCAAAAAATAGCTGAAAAAATCGCATCACAGCCATTTTCTAGTACTGATTCAACCGCTGCCTGACTCACCTGAGTCTCATTCATATCCTGTGTTTCGCGGCTCACAATATAGCCGACACGCATTCTTGCTTGCTTCAAGTCACCCACCAGCAGCGCTCGATATACCTGTACAGCATGGCGCCTTAAGCTTTGCCCACCTAAGGCAAGATAGAGCAAGAGACAACCTAAAGCGGCACTAGATTCAGGCCAGAACCACACGATTGCATAGACCAATAACGCTGGCAAACATAACAAGGTTAAAGCCAACACACCTTTGAGCCGTCGCCCTGAGCCTTCATGATTGACCTTTCGCTCCAACCAATTGGCCAGATAGCCGAAGCCCACCAATGGATGAAAGCGTTTCGGCTCAGACAATAGGTGGTCTAAAATCACTGCCACCATCACAGTTAACGCAATTAGCATTTGCCATCCCAGCTATTCTCAGAGAGCAAGTCGGCCATTGGTTTTTCTTCTCTCCAGCCTTCTTCCACCAACATGGGTGAATCATAAAAGGCTTTAACTGGCCCCATACAAATAATGGCGATGGGTTTTGCCCCCTCAGGGCACCTCAGAGTCAGCGCTAAGGCTTTTGGATCAAACACAGAAACCCAACCAAAACCTAAATTTTCAGCGCGAGCGGCTAACCACATATTTTCAATGGCACAAGCGACTGAGCACAGCGCCATTTCAGGTAAGGTGCGCCGACCAAAAACAGTGCCATCATCTGGTTTTTGTACCACCACAAATAACTCTGCACAATCTTGAATACCTTCAACTTTTAAGCGTAAAAATTCTGCTTTTCGCTCATCCATTGCCGCGGCTGTTAGCAAGCGCTCTTGCTCAACATTCTCTAGAATAGACGCCCGTGTGGTTTCTGAAGTAATTCGAATAAAGTGCCAAGGCTGCATTAAACCTACTGAAGGGGCACTATGGCCTGCTTGTAAAATACGGGTTAGAGCCCGCGCACTCACTGATTCATTGGCTAAAAAATGCCGCATATCTCGTCTTGAGTGTATAATTTGATAAAATAAATCTGCTTGTTCAGGTGAAAATTGTTTATTTGCCATCCGCTTTACAGCTCTATTCCATTCTGAGCCTTAATACCATCACGAAATGCATGTTTCACATCTTTCATTTCAGTCACAGTATCGGCAATATCAAGCAGTGCTTGTTTGGCAGTTCGCCCCGTCACAACAACATGCTGATGCTCAGGTCTATTTTGCAATGCCGACAAGACAGTCTCTAAAGGAAGCAACCCCAAACCAATAACGATGTTTAATTCATCCAGGATAATCAACTCATAAGCAGGATCATTAATAAAGCTCAGTGCTTTTGCCCACCCTTCTTCAGAGGTGGCTTTATCTTTACTTTGATCTTGGGTGTCCCAGGTAAACCCTGCCCCCATTGCATGAAACTCAACCTCAGGAAAGCGACTAAAGAACTGCTCTTCTCCTGTCGACATAGCACCTTTGATGAATTGAACCACGGCCACCTTCATATCATGGCCCAGAGCTCTGGCCACCATACCAAACGCAGAACTACTTTTACCTTTTCCATTGCCAGTTAATACTAACAACACACCACGCTCATCTTGAGCTTTAGCAACAGCTAAGTCGACTACTGACTTACGGCTTTGCATACGCTTTTTGTGTCGATCAGCCTTATCCATTACTTAAAGTGCTCGAAAAACACCAAATTTTGACTATTTTCAATTGGTTCACCTACTCCGACAACGCCTTTACCACTTAATATCCACTTATCTCTATGCAAAACAAAATCCAACCCATTCACATGAGTATTGCTATCGGTTGCTTTGATTTGAAAATGGCTACCATTGGTACTGTGATCCGTATAAATCACACGATTACCGACAAGCTCAATGGTCACATGATCTCTTGAGACATTGGTGCTATCAATAAAAATGTCATTCATAGCCGACCGGCCAATGGTAATTTTAGGATTTGCAGGGGTCAGCTGTATTTTAAAAGATTTATATTGGCACTCTAAAGTAGACTGTTTTGGCCGAATTTTTTCTGACTTCAACATAATCGGGGACAAACCACCAAAGCTTGTGCTATCGCTTTGATCCCAAATATATTCAAACGTTTGGATCGGTTCAAGTTTACCTTTCACTTGAACCACATCAAACGTTCTCAGGTTAGCTTGATTGAGCGAATTAATGGCATCACGAGTAGCTCGAGAGATAATAACGCGCTCCGCTTTAGCCAACCCCGTCATTCTCGACGCAACATTCACGATGTCCCCGAATGGGTGACCCTCATGAACACCTGTTAAGCCTGTATGTAATCCAATTCTAACGCTTAAATTCGCATTTGACGTTAATGTTTTTTGTATTTTAAAAGCGGCTTCAACCGCGTCGTTGGCATCATAAAATTGGCACATGATTTCATCGCCAATAATCTCAACAACAATGCCCTTATTGTCACAGACCACTTTAGACATCACATCCAATACCAATTTTATGATGGGATACGCTTTTTCATCTCCTAAGCGATCATACAGCTTGGTACTACCAGCTATATCAGCAAACATAATCGTTAACTGTTCACTGTTGTCTGAAATTTCGTCTGTGTCTCGCATAGTTTCTCTAGCTACATAAAAGGCATTTTACGAACCGGTTGAGCCATTTTCCCGACATTTCGACTCATAAATTGCACAGATTGATTAAGGTGAATAAATCGTTTTGCCATATCACTCACCGCAACATCGATGAACCCTAAATGACTATCCATCGTCTTGACATCTGCCGCCATTGACACAACATCATCCCGCATAATCCCGACATGAGCAACCATCTTCCCCATTTCTGTTGACATAACAGGAATGGTTTGCACATTTTTACTCATATGCACGACAGAACCGGTCATTTCATTCATATCATCGGCCATCTTGCCAAAGTTCTCATACATTTGAACCATGTTATCACCAAGCAGCTTCACATCCGTTGTTAAATAATAAGCCTGTATAACAAGGTATATTGAAACTGCAAAAAACATATAGATAACGGCTTTAATAAATCTATTCGTTTTTTTAGATATTGCAGCACCGGTCTTTTGTTCAGCCAGCATTTCCGACTCAAACTCGACCATCACTTGATGCAATGCTTCTGTTAATGTGCGCTCAGTTGTACTCATTTAATCACTCCATTTATGCCTTCAAGTTAAGGGATTGGCATCCATTGATTAAAGTTTTTCATTGGCTGGGACAATTGATTCACATCTCGGCTGATATGCATTACCGAGTTGTCCATGTGTTTAAACGTGTTCGCCATGGACTTAACATTACCGCTCATCACAATCATCTTTTGGTTAATATTCCCCATATTACCTGACAATGGCGTTATGCTGGCACTCATATCACCAACATACCCTTGCATGGTTTGAATTTCACTAAGGATAATTGGCAGATCATTGACACTGTGGTCCATATCAGCAACGACAACTTTCATTTGAGCCACATCGGTGCTCATGGAGGTAAAGTGCGCGTTCATTGTATTGACAGTCGTTGTTAATGCTTGCATGTGAGTGCTGAGTAATAACAAAACGGCAAACAAAACAACGAGAATCATACCCGCAACCACCATGATACTTCTGAGCAAAAAGGTGACACGTCGACCGATAAAAATTTGATTATTAAAGCGCATTTTCATGGTTTCGCTGTACTTTTCAACGATTTCATTAATCATGGCTTGCTCAGAGCTAACCGCACTGTCTGAAGACATCGACAATCCTTGTTATGTCATTTGAAAATGAGAGATTCATTATAATTGGCTATAAACAGAGATACCAATCAAAAAAATTTACACCCTATTTGTACAGGGCTTGAAAGCAAGGCTGACGGCATGCTCAGGAATCTTTGATTCAAAGATAACCAAGATTTGTTATGATTAGAAAACGAAAAATACCGCCTATCAAAGCAGATAAGAATAATTGATACAACCAGATTTAAAAATGCTGATAACCACGACCTTGTTCAACTTCTTCGCCGTTTAGCAAACACGTCACCCCGCTACCCGCAACAATTCGCCCCACCTCAGTAATGGCAACCGCTTGATCCTTCACATCACAACGGCATGTTTGTACTGATGTCGGTGGCACAGTAAAGCAAAGTTCGTAATCATCCCCGGCAGACAAAGGCAAAGTAAAGTCACCCGTGGAATCGACATGTGCCTGCATATATTTTGATAATGGTAATTTCTCACAAAATATCTCTGCCGCCACACCGCTTGCCTTTGCAAGATGACCTAAATCCCCTATCAGCCCATCAGATAGATCAATCATACTTGAGGCTGACGCCAATAGTAGTCGCCCCAGTGATAAACGAGGTTCAGGTCTTAGCAACCGAGACTCAACTGACGCAAGTGCTTCAGGTGATAATGCGATTTTTTGCATTTTAGCGTTAAGCGCCAAACCTGCATCTCCTAGCAAGCCTGAAACAAATATTTTATCACCCACTTTTGCCGTGCTTCGCAGCAACCTCTGACCTTCCCGCATCATACCGTGCACTTGAATGGTGATTGAAAGTGGACCACGGGTAGTATCCCCCCCAATCAAACTAATCGGGTATTGCTTGATCAAGTCTTGCATACCACTGCAAAATGATTGTAACCAGGCTTCGTTTTCTTCGGGTAAGGTAACAGACAGCGTAAACCACTTAGGCATCGCACCCATTGCAGCTAAATCACTTAAATTCACAGCCAAGGCTTTGTAGCCTAGATCTTCAGGGTTTACATCTGGAAAAAAATGAATACCTTCCACGAGTGTGTCCATCGACATAGCCAATTCAAAGCCCGATGGCACAGAAACAACCGCGCAATCATCACCGATCCCCACATCAACATACTGCAGCTTCCCTTGCAGTGGTTTGAAGTATTTCTCGATGAGTGAAAACTCGCTCATTTCGGTTTTTTCTTCTTCATTTTAATTTCAGTTGCACGTAGTGCGCTCGCCATTTTATCTAATACACCATTGATATAGCGATGACTCTTATCGGCACCAAATACCTTTGCTAGCTCGACACCTTCATTAATCACAACACGATAGGGCACCTCAGGTTTATGCAGCAACTCATAAACACCAAGACGTAAGATGGCTTTTTCAACTAAATCTAACTCATCTACTTTTCGATCAAGCACTTTAGAAAGGTGATCATCTAGCTCATTCGTACCTTTAGGAATGGCATGGAGTAGCTTTTTAAAGAAGCCCGCCTCCATGTTTTTATTATGAGGGTTCGCTAAAAAATCGGCCTCAATCTGAGACAAAGCACTGCCGCTCATTTGCCATTCATACAGTGCTTGCACTAAACACTGCCTTGCTTTGGATCTTGCATGGCTCATGCAGACAGCTCACGGAACAAGTTCACCATCTCAACAACAGACATTGCCGCTTCGCCACCTTTATTTCCGGCTTTAGTACCAGAACGCTCTATTGCTTGTTCAATGGTATCTACGGTTAATACACCAAAGGCAACGGGCACATCATATTCTAACGATACGCTCGAAATACCTTTAACACACTCTCCAGCAACGTAATCAAAATGTGGTGTGCCGCCACGAATCACGGCACCTAATGCGACAATCGCATCAAATTTTTTCATTGCGGCAATACGTTTAACTGCCAATGGCATTTCAAAAGCGCCAGGAATTCTAACCACTTCAATGTCTTCAGGTTTCGCACCATGACGCAATAATGCATCTTTAGCACCTTCTAACAAACTCTCAACAACAAAGCTGTTAAACCTTGCTACGACCAAACAAAATTTGGCACCTTCAACAACTAACCCGCCTTCAGTTACTTTTATGTCACTCATGTTGAATCCTTTTTATTAGTTAATCGCAATCGACGTATTCTGTTATTTCTAAATCAAACCCCGAGAGGCCATGTACTTTCTTAGGCTTACTCAGTACACGCATTTTTGCCACACCAAGTTCTGTTAAAATTTGAGCACCAACGCCATAGGTTCTCAAATCATAGCCTTCACGTGAGTCTTTTATTTCTATCCCTTGATCGCTCAAGTTATAGTCTCTCACCTTACGTACAATATCTCTTGCGGAGCCATCTTTACGCAAGACCACAACCACACCACAGCCCTCTTTGGCAATTTTTTCGAGTGCTCTATCAAGCGGCCAGCCACATTCATATCGGGCACTACCAAATAAATCGCACAGTGGGTTTTGCATGTGAACTCGAACTAGCGTTGGCTCTTCTGCTGTAATCTCCCCCATGCTCAGGGCAAAATGCACTTCGTTTTCAATCGCATCTTGGTACACACTAAGTTTGAAATCCCCAAACTTGGTTGGCATATCACATTGGGTCACACACTCGACATTTTTCTCATTTTGAATGCGGTAATGAATTAAGTCGGCAATAGTACCGATCTTTAAATCATGACTTTTTGCAAACACCTCAAGATCTGGGCGGCGAGCCATGGTGCCGTCTTCATTTAATATTTCAACGATCATTGCGGATGGATCTTCACCAGCCAGCCTAGCCAAATCACAACCGGCTTCAGTATGTCCTGCTCGAACCATAACGCCACCTGGCTGCGCCATCAGTGGAAAAATGTGACCCGGTTGAACTAAATCTTGTGGCTTAGCATCTGGTGCAACTGCTGCCAGTATCGTTATGGCTCGATCTGACGCTGAAATCCCGGTAGTCACCCCTTCAGAAGCCTCAATGGAAACTGTAAAATTGGTGCTATGATTTGAGCTATTCTGATTGACCATTAAGGGTAAGCGCAATTGTGTGCAGCGGCTTTCTGTCAGCGTAAGACAAATCAAACCTCGGCCATATTGAGCCATAAAGTTAACATCTTTAGGGCGAACTTTACTGGCGACCATTAATAGATCACCTTCATTTTCCCGATCCTCATCATCCATGATGACGACCATTTTGCCGTCTTTTAAATCAGCAATAATCTCTTCTGTGGTATTTAATTCCACTGGTTCACCCTTTTATCTTCGTATTGATACTTTCATGACTAAACTCATTACTCAATCAGCAATGGTGCTTAACGCTCATAGTATTCATTGTTACATGCAGCTACTAACCGATACCATGCTTATTTAAAAACGCCATGGTAATGCCACTAACCTCGTTATCTTGCTCTTGTTTCCCGGTAATCAACCGCTCTAAATATCGGGCAATCACATCTACTTCTAAATTAATTTTTGAACCCACCTTCATCGACTGCAAAGTGGTTTCTTGCAATGTGTGCGGCACGATATTTAACGTAAATACTCGGCCCGAAATCTGGTTCACTGTTAAGCTCACGCCATTCACAGTGATAGACCCTTTTTCGGCAATATAATGCGCTATCGCTTTTGGTGCTTCGATATCAAAGCGAACAGAACGCCCTTCGTCATACCGCTTTTTAACTTCGCCCAAACCATCCACATGCCCACTCACTAAGTGGCCGCCTAATGGTGTACTTAAAGTAAGTGCTTTTTCTAAGTTCACATCACACCCCACAGCCAATTGACCTAAACTGGTGCAAGCTATGGTTTCGCCTGAAACGTCTGCCTCAAAACCATCACCCGGTAAGGCTACCGCGGTTAAACACACGCCATTGACAGCAATACTGTCACCAAGCTGCACATCAGCTAAAGGTAACTTTCCGGTGTTTAATCTAATGCGAAAGTCTCCACCGCGCTGCTCCATCGCTGTAATACGGCCGATAGCTTGTATTATCCCTGTAAACATATTTTTTACCTTGATGCTAAACCAACTCAGCAATAATTCTTAAATCTTGCCCAACACAGCGCACTTGTTTAACGTTCAAGTTTATTTTGTCCGCCATGACATCAAGCCCTGGCATATTAAATAAACCTCGTGCATCTGAGCCCAAAAACTGAGGCGCTAGATATAACCACAACTCATCGGCTAGCCCTTGCTGTACAATTTGCCCTGATAGCGTCGCCCCTGCCTCTACCATCAGGTCATTCACTTCCAGCTCGGCCAATCTCGTTAGCACACTTGGCAGTGGCAACCTGCCATCTTTAGCCTCAAACTGATAAACCTTAGCGCCTAATTTTTCTAATACCGCAATTTTAGAACGATCACTGCTACAGGTCATCACCCAGGTTTCTCCCGGTTGTTTAAAGAGGTTAGCTGATTCAGGTATACGCAACTGTGAATCACACACAACCCTAATTGGCTGCCGAACCTCATGCTCATAATCAGCAGGTTTCGTACGTACGGTTAACGATGGATTGTCATCCAAAATAGTGCCAATTCCAGTCATTACAGCTGAACTTGTCGCCCTTAAGCGATGCACATCTGCTCTTGCAGCGGCACCTGTAATCCACTGACTTTCACCACTGGCCATTGCCGTGCGACCATCTAAGCTCGCGGCCATTTTCACGCGAACAAATGGTTTTTGCTTTGTCATTCGCTGTACAAACCCGGCATTTAATGCACCCGCTTCTGCACTTAACAGCCCATGTCGAGTTGCGATCCCTGCTTTTTCAAGCAGCGCCAAA
Organism: Methylococcales bacterium; assembly: GCA_018672285.1. Taxonomy (GTDB): domain Bacteria; phylum Pseudomonadota; class Gammaproteobacteria; order JABHGC01; family JABHGC01; genus JABHGC01. Next base: position 158 of record JABHGC010000198.1, on the reverse strand, counting down.
CCATTACCAGACACCAAGGGATTTGGGTCCTGCATAGCGGCAATCACTTTCGACACCCCCGCTTTCACCAATGCGAGCGCACAGGGTGGTGTTCGCCCCTGATGACTACAGGGCTCCAAGGTAACGTAAGCGACAGCACCAAGTGCTTTTTTTCCTGC